>LBWG01000006.1 GCA_000993535.1 Candidatus Uhrbacteria bacterium GW2011_GWF2_39_13
AGTGAAAGAAAGGTTAAAGGAAAGAAAAAGCACTACCCAAACGGTAATACTTTTTCTTTCCTTTAACCAGAGTGTCCCCAGCTAAATTGCGCTTGATCCAAAACTACCCACAGCGTAAAAATCTCTTCCTTTCATGTTCCTTCCTCCTGCATATGTTCTTTCATTCAAACGGACCGAATCGTTTGAAGTCATCCACACTACAAGAAAATTCAACATTGTCAATAAAAAAGACCCGGAAATGGGTCAGATAGGATCGCAGGCAATCTTTAACTCTTTATAAACACCTGTGAGATCAGGGAGGTCTTGCATCAAAGACTTATCTGCCAGTTGAATATGAGGGACGACCCGCTGCAAAACGGGACGTTTGAAACCGTGTTCCAGATGTTTACCTGTGAGAGGTTCCATGCCTGTGAGTTGGCGATACACGGATTGAAGAGTGCGATGCCAAATTCGTTGTTGCAAAGCGGACACGAATTGTTTACTCTCGCGAAGAATCGAGACCTCAAACAACACTTCTTCCAAACGCCAATGACATTCTAATTCCTTCATGGCTCTGTATACTTGACCAATCTTTTCCTTTGCTTGAGAAATCGGTTCGCTTCGCCTATTATTTGCCGCCTCTTGAAGAAGTGCAGCTGCTGCTTCCAAATCAACCGCACAACGATTGAACGAACGAGCAAAAGGTCGAGTCACCATTTGTCGCAGACGTCTTGCTTCTTGAATCAATCGATCGGCTTCCTGTCTTACCTGTCTTGGAGTTCTATCCGGAGATTGAGCGAACCATCCAGAGCGTAAGCGATATTCTTGTGATCGACAGACACCTGTACAAATATTTCGTAACGCATCAATCATCTGTTCCAGTACCACTTCCCTGAAACTCATCTTGCGCCCGATACCACGAACGATTTGAGTCCGTTTGCGCAACTTCTTTTCGCCAGCAAAACAAATCAACGGAATCCGGCCTGAATTAAATCTCCCATGGGAATCCTCAAGCGTCCCCGCCTGAACGGTTCGTTCACGAGCTGAAACCTTATGAGAGTCAATCACGCGCCCATGTTCGATAGCCGCATGTGCGGACATGGACACAAGCGCCTGCCGGGCTTCTTGGTTTGATTTTTCCAACCCCCAAGAGGAACGCGTTAAAGAATCTAACGTTGCAGACCATCTGCGCAAGTCAGGAATTTCTGTAGAAACATATCGCCGTTCTATATGACTCAATCCCCGCCGAGCTTTGTAGACGCCATCGTAAGAGATAAAACACTGCTCCATCTCCTCTTCAACAGATCCTCCATACATCTCCTCACTTATTTTCAGATTGCGTGAAAGAATTCGCCCTGGCCGCAATTCGGGAATTGCACCGGCTTGCTCATGCGCGGATTCGGGAACTTCATACAGACAATACGGAATCAATTCCCTCAGTTTCACTCCTGTGAGCTTTACTGAAATTTTCTTTTTCCCTTTTCTAAGAATCGTTAAATCCCGAGTAACAATATTCGGACATTCCAGATCCGGCCACGAGAATCGATATCGCTCATACACGAATGACCTCCTTTGTGTAAAAGAACCTTCTTTCTCAAAAATCTGAGAATATCAACTTAATCAAAAAAGCTCTCTACGTCAATAAATTTAAGAATATTATTTCAAATACCGATACTTATTCGCGACGTGCTCATCAAACGTCTTGCTATAAATAACCTCTCCTTCTGAAGTCGTAAGAAAATAAAGATACTCTGAATCCACTGGATGAAGTGCCGCTAAAATCGCATTCATTCCTGGGTTGCTAATTGGACCTGGTGGAAGTCCTAAATTCTGATAGGTATTGTAAGATGATTCAATAGAAGTATCCTCGAGAGTAACAGAAGGGGTTGTTTTACCTGTAATGTAATTAACCGTTGAGTCAGCTTGCAAAGCCATGCCAATTTTGAGCCTTGTATAAAAAATTCCCGCAACAATTTTCATGTCTTCCGGATCCCTGACTTCCCGTTCCACAATAGAAGCCAAGGTAAGTATTTCGTGAAACGTTAATCCCCCTTCAAAAATCAAATTTCGAGGAATCGTAATATCGTTTTCTGCAAGCCGACGCTTCAGAGTCAAAATCATTGTTTGTGCTACGATCATTGCATCAGCATCCTCTCGGAATCGATACGTATCAGGAAACAAATATCCTTCCAATCCCTGATCTTGTGGAATACCCGTGAGAATATCGTCTACCGCTATTGCCTCATTTCCATTCTTCTTTATGACTTCTTCCCATTGTTGGCTTGAAATTCCAGGTAAAGCCGCTGTGACAACCTCTCCAATTTCTGAGGCAGAATACCCTTCTGGAATGGTTATTTTTACCTCGCGTGCTTTGGCAAAACTCAGTTCTGAAACCAAGGCACGCAGACTCATTCCTGGAGTCAATTGAAACTCTCCAGCCTGAGGCGTGGCTTTTGAAAAACGAATATACGCTTTAAAAAAAAGTTTGCTTGTGATCAACCCTTCTTCTTCAAGACGACGAGCAATGGTATCAACAGAGCTTCCTTCTTCGATAGAAAACGCGATAGCTTGTGTCCCCTCGTCTGGTTTAGTCAAATAAGCATCAAAAAGATACGAACCAGACATAACCACTCCTACAATAATGGCTATTCCTAAAATAATTCCAATGAATCGTAACATATTAAAAACTGATCAATGCTTAAATCCTGAAAAAACTTCTCAAGAATTCACTCCTTACTGCAGTAATGTTTTCCAGATCTCTTTGGGATCCACTTCTTCCTGTAATGCAATGCTATTCACTGCCCTACCATAGTTAGATAATACCTGAGATGCTTCAAGAGAAATGAAAGACGCATGAGGACAATGCTGTGTCATCCATTCCTTCAATTCGTTTTCGTGTTTTTTCAAACCGTAAACGACAGTCACAGATTCAAGAGGAACGATATGACCGATCAGATACCCTTCGCTACCGTAATCATAGGATAAGTCTCCTTCGTCTTCTTCTGTATATTTGTTATATCTAAAATCCGTTGTTTGTAAAAATGCTTCCTGACGAGCTTTATCAATTCCAAAGGTCACAAAATATTCATCAAACCAATTGAGGGTATTGTACCCAAAACGAGGAGATCCCAAATCGACATAGACAGAATCAAGAATAACTAAGCATCCTCTATCTTTCTTTAGTCGACCGTAAGACTTGTTGGTTTTTGTCACATATTCCCCCGTTTTAATCTTCTGATCTCTTTGAAGACTTTCTTTCATGCTTAAAATAGCTTTTTGTTGCGCAATTCCTGGGAGAGCCGCTGAACCTGTGGCATGAGAATAATCAGGTCTCTGATAACCAGATTCAAGAAGAACCAAAATTTCCTGAAGAACAGAAGCATCAACAAATTCATATCCGCTTTCTGAATCATACCAACCCTCTGAATGAGGCATCACGACCCATGTCCCATCGCCTTCATATACCTTTCGTCGCCCATCGATCGCTTTCCAATGCGGATGCCATGTACCTACTTTAATCACACGCCTTGTGTTGACTAACATCTCAGACATGTACTGACATACCTTAGAGATCATGGATTGAGCGTATTCGCTGGCATCTGGACAATAACGAGTCAAAAATTCTTCAAGAGAAGAAGCGTTGCCTCGTCTGTATAAAACATACAGCATTTCGGCAAATGCAACATCTTCATCATCTGTATACTGATCTTTCGTTTCAAGCTGTTTTATCCAGGTGTTAATCCGTTTGAAAATATGTTCTTCAAAGGAAGAAATCTCAACCCCTTCTTGAAGGGCTAATTCCTCAATAGTTGGCAAATGTTTTGATTCTATGATTGGAGCTTTTTTTCTCCATTCATTCCAAAGATCTAAAATTCTAGGTTCTGTTTTTTCTTTTTCCTTCTCCTGTTCAAATTCACTTTCAGATCTATATTCTGATTTTTTTTGCATATAACTTATCTATTAAATACCCCTTCGACTCGTCGAGGACTTCTCACTCAGGGAATATGAGGAGGAAACTCGCCATGGGTTCATATTCTATTTTCCATGACACTCAATGTATTTAAATCCAGAATGGCAAAAACAGTCGCGCTGTTCTCGATCGATGGCGGTTAACCAGGAACTCGATTGCACTTTTCCTCCATGACCGATGTTAAAAATGGTCTCAATCCCGAGTTCGCGGGCAAGAACGGCTTCAGGAATATTATCGGCAAAACGATCTCCTCCGTTGGCAAACACGTCAGGTTTAATCTCTCGCAACGCATCGCAGACGCTCATGTCTGTACAGTCTGGTTGATGATTGGTGAGCACGACCGCACAAACTCCGGCAATCGCCTCAATAATTTCTTTACGTTGATCCTGCGGCATAAAGATGTACCCTTTTTTCTTCATGAGCCAATGATCATTATTTAGGATTACGACGAGTTGATCTCCAAGAGCGGCGGCTTCTTGAATCATCCGAATATGACCTACATGAATGGGATCAAACCCTCCTGAGACGGCAATGATTTTTTTACTCATAATGTTAAAACCAATGTGAAACGAAAAGAAGCCATAATAATCCTTTCAGTGAGACGCTGCCGATCATCAAACCAACAAAAGCGCCAAATAGAATATCCGTAAAATAATGAACACCAACAGCCACGCGACCTACCGCCACCGCTGTTGCAACAAGAAAGAGCCACGGACCAAACAAATCTGCGTAAAAGTAGAAACCGACAATCGCCGTGGCAAAAGCCACAGAAGCATGAGCGGAAGGAAATGACGGCTCAATCCAAACCATTTTTATGAGCGGTTCGCCTCTTCCTTGCTCAAACGGTCGTGCACGCTTCACTAATTTTTGTAAAACGAAGGTCACAAACCAGGTGACAAATAATGGGATGCCGAGAAAAAACGTATTCCCATAAATACGCGTCCAAAAACCCCCTACACAATCCGCTGAGGAACAGCTAAATACGAGAGCTGTTACCATCACGAACAAAAGCGTTGTCGCACAAAAAATAGCCAGAGGACGTAATATGCAGGAATCCTTCGTGATGCGATAAAGGTTGGTACTTAATGTTTGATCAACAGACATAAATATTATAAAAGTGACTGACCTGTCATCTCAGGAGGTTGTTTAATTCCCATCACGGCTAAAATAGTTGGTGCCACATCCGCCAACATGCCAACAGGAGACATGAGGGAAAGATTGCTCTCTGGCACTTCGCCTGCAATAGATATTTGACCCTCATACGCATTTCCGATGATGACAAAAGGAACGGGATTCGTCGCATGCTCTTTATCCATTTCTCCCGTGCGCAAATTGCGCATCTCTTCAGCATTTCCGTGATCTGCTGTGATAAAAACATGCCCATCACGTGAAAGTGTTTCCTCAACAATCTTTCCCAAACATTCATCCACGACCGCCATCGCTTTAATGGTCGCTTCCAAGTCTCCCGTGTGCCCAACCATATCCGGATTGGCAAAATTCATGACCATAAAATCAAAGGTATTCTCCCGCATTTCTTTGATGACACACTCAGTAATCTTACGAGCGCTCATGTCAGGTGCTTCGTTATAAGCGGCAACGCTCGGTGAAGGAATAATGACACGCTCCTCACCAGGAAACGAATCCTCTTTTGTTCCATTTAAAAAAAATGTGACGTGAGCATATTTTTCTGTTTCCGCAATATGAAGTTGTGTCATCCCTGCTTCAGAGAGTACTTGCGCCAAACACTTATCTATCTGTTCTGAAGCAAATGCAATCTCGACAGGGAGACCTTTTTCATATTCGACAAAAGTCACAGGAAAAAGATTTTGAAGAACCTTGCGAGGAAATTCATCAAAGGATGGAAGAACAAATGCTTTGACCAATTCACGCATACGGTCAGGTCTAAAGTTAAAAAAGATCACGGCATCGTTATCCTGAACCAAACCAACAGGTTGACCATTTTTAACAATAACCGTGGGAACAAACTCCTCATCATAAATCTCTTTTTGATAAGAAGCCTTGATCGCTAAAAGAGGATCCTGTGTCTGTTCCCCTTCACCCAAAACCATGGTGTTATAGGCTTTATTGATACGATCCCAACGTGTATCGCGATCCATGGCATAATAACGTCCAGACACAGAAGCTATTTTCCCAATACCAAGTTCCTGAATTTTTTCTTGAAGACTTGCGACAAAATCAATTCCAACATTATAAAGAGTGTCACGTCCATCTAAGATAGCCTGAATAAAAACTTCCTTCACCCCAGCTTCTTTTGCCGCCTGCAAAAGAGCATGACAATGCAGATCCATAGAATGAACTCTGCCTTGCGATACCATTCCGATCAGATGCAAACGACTATTGTGTTGTTTGACGTGTTCAAAAGCATGAACAAACGTCTCGTTAGTCGAAAACTCACCCGCATCCATAGCGCGATTAATTCTTGGAAACGTTTGATAGTAAACACGTCCCGCGCCGATCGTTAAATGTCCCACCTCTGAATTTCCCATTTCTCCCCAAGAAAGTCCTACTTCTTCTCCTGAGGCACGTAGGGTCATCGTCGGATAGGTACGAATAAAACGATCAAAATTTGGCGTCTGTGATTGAGTAATGGCATTCCCCTCTCCATCGGGCGCAACGCCAAATCCATCAACAATAATGAGAACATTAGGTTTTTTTATTTTGTCTGACATAGGTAAAAATCTCCTCTTCAATTTCCATGAGTCGATTATATTTTTCTAAACGTTCAGAACGAGAAAGCGAACCTGTTTTAATGTAATCCGCGTTTACTGCAACGGCTAAATCTGCGATAGTTGTATCAGCTGTCTCTCCTGAACGATTCGAGACGCTCACCTTGTAACCATACTGTTTAGCTAACAGGATAGCGTCAATCGTTTCTGATAGGGTTCCTATCTGATTGACTTTAATCAAAATAGCGTTTCCTGCTTTACGCTCAATCGCTTGTGTCAGACGTTCTACATTGGTCACCAAAAAATCATCTCCTACCAAAATCGTTTTCTTTCCCAGTTTTTTTGTCATTTCCACCCATCCATCCCAATCATCCTGATCTAATCCGTCTTCTAAAGAAATGATAGGATATTTTTTAATCCAACGTTCCCACATAGCAATCAGCTGTGTGCTGGTAAGAGATTTTCCTTCAATTTTAAGTTTGTACTGTTTGGTCTTCTTATCATAAAGCTCAGAAACAGCTGGATCCATGGCCAAAAAAATATTTTTTCCTGGTTGGTATCCAGCATTCTTAATCGCTTGCATAATCACCTTAAAGGCTTCTTCATTGTTTTTGAGAGAAACAGCATATCCTCCTTCATCTCCTTTCAAGGTTGAAAAACCTTTTTTCTTTAAGAGAGCTCCGAGCTCATGAAAAATTTCTGACCCAGCCCTCACCCGTTCACGAAAGGTTGATTGTTTTGGAACAATCATAAATTCTTGAAAATCCAAAATCCATCCTGCGTGAGCTCCACCATTTAAGACGTTCATGGTAGGAACAGGCATCCGATACGTTTCAAGAGGGAGTTGATAGATATGACGAATATAGGCATATAAAGGCATCTGCTTTGCTCGAGCTGCTGCATGAGCACAAGCAAGAGAGACACCTAAAATAGCATTAGCTCCAAGGTTGGATTTATTTGGTGTTGCATCCAATGTATTCATGGCCGAGTCAATATCACGTTGACGCACAACAGACATCCCTACTAAAAGAGGAGCTATTTTTTTCTGTACGTTGGCAACCGCTTTTAAAACACCTTTACCATGGTAGCGCTTAGGATCTCCATCGCGTAATTCAAGAGCTTCATGAATCCCTGTGGAAGCTCCGCTTGGAACCGAGGCATTTCCAGAAAGACCATTTTCTAAAAGCACAGTCACATTTAGTGTCGGATTGCCACGAGAATCAAGAATCTCATGGGCGTGGATAGATTCAATGTTCATATTTATGATGTAAAACTTTCTCAATTGGATGTCAGATGTGCCAAGTAAAAAAATCCTATGATATTTTAAGAGCGTCAATTCCGGGAAGTGCTTCCCCTGAGAGAAATTGAAGAAGAGCTGCGCCTCCAGTTGAAAGAAGGGTAAATTTATCAGCTAAATGAAAGGACTCAATCACAGGAAGCGTATCTCCACCTCCTACAATCGTTGTAGCATGTTCTGTTTGGCGAGCAATCACGTTTGCTATTTGTTGAGTTCCTTGTGCAAAGGCAGAAATTTCACAGTATCCAAGAGGACCATTCCACACAATGGTTTTCGCTTGTTGAAGAATCTGATGAAATTGTTTTTGTGTTTGAGGACCGATATCGACAATACGGTCTTTTTCGTTAATCTGGTTGATAGAACAAACCGTCTTCTTTGCGTCTTTACGTAACGAACGGGCACAGACAACATCCACAGGAAGAATAATCTTTTCCCCATAGGTGTTGAGTAGTAATTTTGCCTCTTCAAGAACTCCTTCTTCAAAAATAGATTTTCCAACAGATAACCCTTGTGCCACCAAAAAAATATTTGCTAAAGCCCCTCCTATGAGCACGGTGTCCAGCTGATCAATAAATCTTTTAATGATCGGGAGTTTGGTACTCATCTTTAATCCCCCCAACACTAAAACAAACGGATGTTTTGCTTTCTGTTCCAAACGACTCAATACGGAAATTTCTTGGGCAAGAAGTGGTCCAGCATAGGAAGGAAGATTAGACGCAATAGCGTCAATAGATGCATGAGCTCTATGCGAAACAGAAAATGCATCATTGACATACAGATCGCCAAACTTCGCAAGAGCTTCAGCAAATGAAGGAGCATTTTCTTCTTCTCTTGAATCAAACCGAAGATTCTCTAATAAGAGGATGTCCCCTTCTTGCATAGCAGCGACAGATTTCTCCACATCTTTACCCACAACAGAGCGTGTGAGTTTAATTTTACTTCCCAATAAACCAGACAAACGCTTGGCAACAGGTTTAAGCGAATAAGCAGACACACGTCTTCCTTTTGGTCTACCAAGATGAGCCATAATAATCACTTTAGCTCCACGTTGTGCCAACCAATTAATATCAACCGCACAACGCGCAATACGTCCATGAGGTCCGTCTTGTACACGGCCTCCGACAACAGGAACGTTGGCATCAATCCGTATCAGGACTCGTTTGCCTTTTAAATTTATTGTATTTCCAAGTTTACGTAATTTCATAACGGACATGCAGTAATTTCATCTAAAGGTCTCTTAACCAAAAAATACTCGGATCCATTTGTGTCTTTGATCCAATCGCCTTTCGATCAAACCGTCTATTCCAAAAATATGACCAAATCCACCAACAAAAAACAAAAAAAGAACCGCTGCATAGACGATATGTTTATCAATCAGTCCGTAAGCTGTGTTGCCTACAAAATCAGAAAAATAATAGAGCAGCATAATCAAGATTCCAAAAAATGCCGCCGGACGTATGAATAGACCGAAAAAAAGAGATAAACCAATCAACAATAATCCCCAAATATTTAATTGATTCACAACAACATTCCCTGCCAAGGATTGAAACCACGAAGCAAAAGGACCGGTTGCTTGTTGAAGATAGCCGGCAGCACTCCATCCATCATCAATCATCAGTTTTGACCAACCTGCAACAAAAAAAAGAATTCCCATCACAAGACGAAGAATGATAAGAGCCCAAGAAATACCTCCTAAATAGGATCCCTTTATAAAAACATCAAGCGACGTGGATTTCCTCATATCTGTTTGTCAGGAAAGTTTACCAACGTAAGTGACTAAATCTAATAAACGCTGGGTGTATCCCCACTCATTGTCATACCAAGCCAATACTTTCAACAGATCGCCATCCACAACTCTTGTCATTCCCAAATCAACAATGGCGCCATAAGAATTGCCGATAAAATCTGTAGAAACCAATGGTTCATCTGTTACACCAAGAATTCCTTTCCAACGTTTGCTTTTAGCTGCATTCTTAAACAGCATGTTGACTTCATCAACAGATGTTTTCTTTTTAAGAACAAAAGTAAAATCTGTTAAAGACACATCAATCGTTGGGACACGTACGGCAATTCCATCAAATTTATTTTTCAAACTTGTTACCACTTCCGTCGTTGCCTTAGCGGCTCCTGTGGATGTGGGAACGATATTGATAAGAGCTGAGCGAGCGCGTCGCAAATCTGGTTTGAGTTTGGGAGGTAAACTATCAACGATATTTTGCTCTGCTGTCACAGAATGAATCGTTGTCATCATGGCCTTTTTGACGCCAATAGTTTCTGAAAGAATCTGTGCAATCGGTGCAACGGAGTTTGTGGTACAGGAAGCATTGTTGACGACATTATCGGTTTTTTTACAAAGAGTATGATTAACCCCCATTAAAAATGTGGGTGCTTCGTCCGATGGGGCAGAAATAACGACTTTCTTTGCTCCTGCTTCCAGATGTTTTTGAGCATCGACAAGTTTAGTGAATCGTCCAGTGGACTCCACAACCACATCAACCCCTTGAGAACCCCAAGGAATCAGTGTTGGATCCGTCCGATTAAAAACAGGGATCTGTTGACCATTTATTTTCAGATGATCTTTTCCTGCCTGTATATCCAAATTCCATGTCCGAAACACGGAATCATACTTAAGCAAATGAGCCAGTGTGCTAGGTTGTGTAAGATCGTTAATCGCCACAAAAGAAAGTTCTTTTCGTTCCCAACCTGCACGCAACGTCGTTCGACCAATACGACCGAACCCATTGATACCAATTCGCAACATAGAAAAAATAAAATATTTCTTCCATTTTAACATTTTTTGAGATAACAACCAAAAACAGAGCCGAAGCCCTGTTTTTTAAATAACGAATCTTGAAAAACCCTTGAAATCTAGTGAAGAAGAGTCAGAACTTTAACAACGAGAAGAATGCCTCATATTTAGTTCATCTATTTTCCCGATTTTCGTCTATTACATTCTTTACATAACATCTGACAATTTTCTGCGGTCGTTTTTCCCCCTTCGTGCCACGGATCAATATGATCTGCTTCCATTTCTGAAACTGAGAACCCTTTTTTACATGCAGAACAAATACCATTTTGTCGTTCGTATGCTTCCCGTTTCATGTTTGGTGTAAATGCTCGAATAGAAAGGTATTTTTCTTTTCGAGTTAGAACGTAAGGATAAATACCAGACTTCTTTGTTACATCTTCGTCTTGCATTAATTCTTTTATTTCTTTTTCTAACTTATCGGCATTGAATTTCTGATTTTCAAATTCATTATAAAGCTCGCCCCAGTTCACATCAGACATTTCTTTTCGATAAGTAGTAAAAGTTTTTCTTACCCATGCAATTACATTTTGAAAAAAAATCCACAATTCATCCGCATTTTTATCATGCTGGTACTTTGCCATGTATGCTTCAATCTCTCCGTTATTTATCCAAGAAATTGCAGCCTCTAAATACTCTTGCCTGATAGGAGAACCTGTTACCAATTGTCCTCCGTCATTCGCAAGTAAATATGCCGCACAATTTGTTTTACTAAATTTCAATTTTGCATCAGAAAGCCAAGGTCCAGTGTAGACAGCATTTCGTAATTCTTGAGGAAATAATTTCTCACCAGCGATATTAATAATTTTAAACCAATCGAGTTTTTCCTTATCAGTTCCTTCACAGTGATAAATCATAAGATCATAATTCATAATCTGTTCCTGCTCTTCTTTGGTTAGATTATGAAACATTGCCGTTCTACCATTGAATTCAATTGAAAAATCTCCATTTACGAATTGGGCAAGACTGATTGTCCGTTGCTGTCCATCAAGCACTTCAAAATTTCCATCTTCTTTTTTTACCCAGTACATCACATTCAAAGGAAAACCATTTTTGATCGTTCTGATTACTTCATCTCGTTGTTTTCCACTGTATACAAACTCTCTTTGGTATTTCGGACGAATATCCAATTTACCGCCATATGCACTAACACCTTCTTCGGCACTATCTTTATAGTCTTTTACGACTTCCGCAATTTTAATTTTGTGTAAATCTATTTTCATACTATTTTTTTATTATCTTTTTCAACTTTTTCCTCAACCTGTTTCTGAATACCTTTAATTTTTTCGACGGTATAACATCTTTTCACTGGAGCGAATATCACGAATACGAGCCAAAAGTTTTTTGAAGTACACCCCACCGCCATTATTTTTCAAAAATTCATCATTCACGGTGAATCCTTGAACAAGATATTCATGAAGTCGGGCAGTCGCCCATTGACGAAAACGAGTCCCTTGAATAGAGCTTACACGGTATCCAACTGATATAATTACGTCCAGATTATAGTAATTTGTTGGTTTGGTAGAAAAATCGGAATTTCCGATTTTTCTCATAGTATCTTGTTCTGCAAGCTCATTTTCTATATAAACATTCAAAATATGTTCATTTATAGTAGAACGACTTTTATCAAACATTTCTGCCATTTGGTCAATGGTCAACCACACAGTTTCATTTTCAACACGCACCTCAATAGCAGGCTTTCCGTTATCGCCCTCGTAAATGAGCATTCTATTATTAGGTTCGTGATTTTTCATATTATTTTTGTGGCTTTTTGTTTTTAATAAGTATTCTTGCATAAGGAACTTCAACAATTCCATTTTTAATCATATATAAATCCCCATCAACAGCGCCTCTTTTCTGGACTTCTTTTCTATATATTTTATGCTCTTTTTCATATGGTTTAACCCCAATATCTAAGCCTGAGTTAGAAATTCCCAAACCAAGAATTTTGAATTGATCTGGATTGTACTTATCAACAAAAGTGATTGGCACGCCCATACCACCCTCATAATCCATTGGTATTTCCTGAACTTTTGAGACTTCTATACCTTCATAATTAGCATACTGCGGATAATTTTCTGAATTATATTTTTTATAAAGGACAATATCTTGTTTATGTTTTTCTACCTCAAGATTTGTAAACCAACATGAAGTTGAAACCCGAGCAATCTTTTTCCCTTTTTCGTCTATATGATGAAAAAGTTTCCAGTCTTCAGGAACCTCAAAAAACATTCCTACATTAAAATTGGTATATCCTGTACGAAAATGATCATCTTTAATTAATTTAAAAACTTCTTTATAGGTTATTGCATTTGTGTTTCCAATAATCAAAAACTTTTTATTGTATTTTGTAAGTTGGGCAATATATTCTCTAAAAAGCGAAAAGGGTGGATTTGATACAATTATATCTGCTTCTTTAAGTAGTTCGACACTTTCTGAACTTCTAAAGTCTCCGTCATCTTCTAGTGGTGCCCATTCATTGTTTTTATTAGCTTTGAGTTGTTCGGCAATATCACGTAAATCAAATGCCCCGTCATCATCAAGATCACTGACCTCATTGATAATGAATTTGTTTGCTGTTGCTTTTGGGCGACCTTTTGTTGTAGTGATTGTTTTATTGTCGCCAAATAATCCTAGTTGAGTATTGGCAATTGGCGATGGTTTGTAACTCGTAGCGATAAGCCTTTTTAAACCAAGGGCATTAAAATTACCCGCAAAATATTTGAAAAAGTTGCTTTCAAACGGATCATCACAATTGCAATAAACAACCTTACTCCGAAACTGATCTTTATAGTGCTTCAGTTCTTTTTCAATATCAATAAGTTGAGTATAAAACTCATCTTTTTTTGCCTTGTTGGCTTTATGTAAATTATTGTTTAATGATTTTTTTGCCATAGTTTTATTTCAAAAGGAAAAAATTAAGGACAGAAAAAGCACTACCAACAGCGTAGTGCTTTTTCTGTAATCAATCTAGGGAACCCCCACTGATTTGCGTATGATCTGTTTTTTAAATAACGAATCTTGAAAAACGCTTTATTTGCATGTTCTCCCCCAAAGAAGAAATTTTCTCTTTGAGATATTCCTCGATAGTCTTGTCTTCGTCTTTGATAAACGATTGTTCCATCAAGACAACGTTGGAATACCATTTGTTCAATTTTCCTTCAACGATTTTTGCAATAATATCTGCTGGTTTAGACTGATTCTCCATCTCTTTTGTGTAAATTTCTTTTTCTTTTTCGATCACGTCCGCAGGGACATCAGCTCGAGTAAGATAAAGAGGATCGACAGCGCTCACGTGCAAGGCAATATCGTTACAAAAATCAATAAAGGCTTCATTGCGTGCGACAAAATCTGTTTCACACAATATTTCAACCATGGCTCCTAATTTTGCATTTGAATGAATGTAGCAATGCACACGACCTTCGGTGGTTTCGCGATCAGCTTTTTTTGCTGCTTTGGCCATTCCTTTTTCTCGAAGAATTTGCACGGCTTTTTCTAAATCACCGGAGGATTCTTCTAATGCTTTTTTGGCATCCATCATTCCAGCACCTGTCATGGAACGAAGTTCTGCAACAAGCTTTGCATCAATGTTCATACAATTAAAGAACAGAAGTGAATAAATTAAGAAGCAGTTGAAGTTTTAGAAGATCCTGTTTCGGATGTTTTTTTGATCGTTTTGGCACGTACATCTGCAGCGACTTTTGCCGCTGAGGATTTTCCTTCTTTAACAGCATCACAGACTAATTTACAAACAAGTTCAATAGATTTTACTGCATCATCATTTCCGGGAATGATCTTGGTCACACCTTCTGGATTCACGTTGGTGTCACACAGAGCAATCACCGGAATTCCTGTAACAACAGCCTCTTTAAGCGCTGTTTTTTCTGTTCGTACATCGATGATGAAAATAGCATCCGGTGTGCGAGTGACATTTTGCATTCCACCAAGTTTATCTTCCATTTCTTCGATTTCTCGCGAAATCATGAGCTGTTCTTTTTTGGTGTATTTTTTGAGTTCACCCTTATCGCGTTGATCTTTCAGTGTTTTCATCTTTTTGAGAGTCTTCTTTATTTGATCAAAGTTTGTAAGAGTTCCTCCAAGCCAACGGTTAACCACGTAAGGCATCTCGCAAGCTTCTGCATATTTTTGAATGTTGGCTTTTGCTTGAAGCTTGGTTCCAACAAACAACACAATGCCTCCACGACCAGCAATACCTTTTACGGCTTCTAAAGCCTCTTGAAGATATTCTTGTGTTTTTTCTAAATCAATAATGTGAACACCTTGTCGTGATCCGAAAATAAATTTCTTCATTTTTGGATGCCAACGACTCGTTGTGTGACCAAAGTGCATGCCAGCTTTGAGCATGTCTACTAAAGAAGGAAGATTTGCCATAGGGTACATTTCCTTTTAAACATCAGTGGCAATACCAGACCCGCCTAAAAAAAGGGGGAGGAACTGGTTATTGTGAAGTCCACTTGTATAGATAAATTATGACCGGACTCTACAGAAATAAACGAAAAAGGTCAAGAAATAAAGAGGCTTTATTCCGATCTGGATGGAAATAACTTATTGATGATGAAACTTCGACGTACATTTGGTTCTTCAAAGGAAGTTGCTTTAGATAAAAAGCTGACTAATTCAGATGGAATAGAATCCAACTGTGCTGGATCGATCACTCTTAAACCAGCTTCTGATAATACTCTATTTAAACGTTCAAAAAGTTCTACAGCTTTTATTCCTTTTGAACCTGGCTGTGCCTTTCTTTCTTCAGCAGAATCAATACTTTGCTGAAGTTTAACTTGCAAATCACGTTGTCCAGACGCTCTTTTTTGCATTGAGGAAAGAGCAAAAACTAATTGTGGTGCAACAGAAAAACGTTTAGATCCAACAACAGAAAACTTTTTTTCTGGTATTTTTTGCTTTTCAACAGGTTTGGGACTAGCTCTCCTCGTCGAATCCCTCCTATCAGACGATTGTCCTGAATCTGAAACTCTTCTTGTTTCTGGAAGCTGTAAAACAAATTTATCTACTTCCTCTTCAGCCAAGAAGTTCACAAGCGTATAACGCAATACTCGTTCGCGAACCTCTTTTGGCCATAAGCTATCTGGACCTCCAGGAGGTTTTCCAGCTTTTTCCCATTTTTCAAAAGCCCATCCATAAACATGAGACGGAATGGTTACAAGCAAAATATCATCTACAACAAGATCTTCTGAAAATTGTGTCTTTGTACGGTTAATTTGATCTCTTTTCTTTTGTAATCTTTCAGCTCCTTCCGGTCTGTTTGGATCTAGTATGGTAAATTGGAATCCTAAATACTTTTGATCGACTGACCCCTCTTTTACGTCCATTCCACGATGATGGTCGTCTGAACGGATAGAAAAATCAGTTTGCTCTACGACATCTTGAAAAATATCTGCATCGAGAACTTCAACAGGCAATCCTTGATCAATAACCATTTTTTTTAATAAAGTTCTCACACCTCGTTCAGCTAAAAATCCTGCTCTTGTTTCTTCAGATTTTTCAACGAGTTTGTCATAAATTTCAACAACATGCTCTGGGATACGTGCTTTACCTATTCTTCCCGTCTCATTGAGAATAATCTGTTCATTCAGTAACTCGCGTAACTGAAACTTCGCTTGTTCTATGGCGAAACGTTTTTGAATCTGACGAGGAATACTTTCAACGTCCAAAACGTACTCCACTCCCCATTCCTGATCAGTAAGCAGTTCTCCAAGCGTCACCTGGAAATCTTCTTTATCTGTACCTGTATTCCAAATGAATTTCCCTTCTTTCATTGTAATAAAACGTTGTCCTTTATGAACCTCCTGTTGTTCTTTACGTTCGATCGCTTTAAATCGTTCATGCAAAGCCATCATGATTTCCTGTTTGTATTTTTGTGTTTCCAAAATAACTTCTTGCGTCTGTTTGTCTGTTACATTTCGACGAGCTTCTTCTTGCAAACGCAAATCTATCATAGAAACCATACGCCCAATATCCAAAAAACCGGATTCTTTTTTGGTTTTTTCATATAGACGTGCTATTTCCACGTAACCCTCTTTTTTTCTTCCTCTTTCTTTATATCCACGCAATGACTGTTCAAAACTTCTTCGCATATATAACTCATTCTATAAAAATCTATTCTTTTAATAAAAAGACTCATGAGATAAACATCGCATCGCCAAAAGAAAAGAAACGATATTTTTGACGAACGGCTTCTTTATAAGCAGCAAGGATATGTTCACGCCCAGCAAACGCGCTTACTAATACAAGCAAGGTGGACTTGGGGAAATGAAAATTTGTAATGAGAGCATCGATAACACTCCAATGGAAACCTGGGGTGATGAATAAATTGATATCTCCTGAAAAACCTTCTGGTGGTAAGAGCGAAACTAAACCTTTGGTCTGTGCTGCATAAGCAGCTACTCCCTCCAGAGTTCTCACGGTCGTGGTTCCAACCGCCACGATACGTCGTCCCTCTTTTTTTGCTTTATTTATTGTTTGAGCCGTTTGTGAAGAAATGATCACAAATTCATTGTGCATTTGATGTTCTTCAATGGTTTCACTTTTCATAGGACGAAACGTACCTAAACCAACATGAAGAGTGACATATTGAATTTCAATTCCTTTCTCTTGAATCTTCTCTAACAATTCTTTCGTGAAATGAAATCCTGCCGTGGGTGCTGCCACAGAACCCGTTTCTTTGGCATAAACCGTTTGATATTGATCCAGTCGCGACGGAATTTCTTCTACGTAAGGTGGAATGGGAATCTCTCCATGTGCGTTCGCATACTCAATGACCTGCGTATCGGATTGATTAAACCGGATGCGCACGACGTCGGTCTTACTCAAAACGTCTCCCTGTATTTCTCCCAACTCAACAATATCACCTACGTTTACATATTTTCCTGGTTTCACAAGCACGTCCCACACACCGTCTTCTCGCGGACGAAGAAGAAATAACTCAATCCCCCTTCCATGGACAACGGTTTGTAACCTGGCTCGAAACACTTTTGTGTTGTTCATCACAAGCACATCTCCCGCATGAAACTCGTTGAGAATTTCGTAAAACGCTTTATGTTGCCAACGACCAGTCTTTCGATCAATCAGCATCAAACGGGAATGATCGCGGGGTTCAACACAATGTTGTGCGATTAGCTCATTTGGAAGCTCATAATCAAAAAAAGACGTTGATGTTGGCATAATGGAATACATCATGCGATACTTCGCCTGGATTGACAACGAGAGTATTGATTGGTATTCTCCAGCAGTCAAATTAACCAGCACGTATACAAGCGTGCCATCATTATGAAAAAAGGAATCCATCCAAATTACACACCAAATGCCACCATTACATGCGCTTGTGGAGAAATCTATACCATTGGTTCAACCAATGATTCCATCCAAACAGAATTGTGCGCAAAGTGTCATCCATTCTATACAGGTAAACAAAAAATTCTTGATACAGCTCGTCGTGTAGAAAAATTCCAAGAACGTCTTACACAAAAAACAACCAATGCCTCAGGAAAGAAAGCGAAAGCACAAAAACGACACGCTCAAAAAGTAACGAAACGAGAAGATAAAGAAAAAATTGAAAGTTAAGCAAGAAAAAAAAGCGTTCTTCGAATTGAAGAACGCTTTTTTATTAGATACAGTAATAGAGATATGAATCTGATTGAACAACTGAAGAATCATCAGGAACGATTAAAAGAACTTGAATCGAGATTATCCTCACAAGAGGTACTTTCAAGCCCTCAAAAGATTCGCGAAGTAAATGAAACATACACTCATGAAAAGGAAATCGTTGAAATTGGAGAACGTTATACGAAAGCGATACGCAATCTTGAAGGAGCCAGAGAAACCCTCGCCACAACCAAAGACGAAGATCTTGTGCTTCTGGCTGAAGAGGAATTAGGAGACCTTGAAACACATATTCCAAAACTTGAACAAGAACTCACTGCTGCTCTCATCCCTCCTGACCTCATGGACAAAAAAAATGTCATTATGGAAATTCGAGCCGGAGCCGGAGGCGATGAATCTTCTCTCTTTGCCTCAGAACTCTTGCGTTGTTATACCTTGTATGCGGAAACTCATGGATGGAAAACTGAACTTATTTCTGCTAACAGAAGCGATGTAAACGGTTTCAAAGAAGTGGTCGTACAAATCAAAGGTCAAAATGCGTACAGCCGCCTCAAATACGAAAGCGGAGTACATCGTGTTCAACGGGTTCCTGAAACAGAAAAGCAGGGACGAGTTCATACCTCTACGGTCACAGTAGCTATCCTTCCTGAAGTAGAAGAAGTAGACATCGATATCCAACCACAAGATTTAAAAATTGAGGCAACAACCTCTACAGGAGCAGGCGGTCAAAGCGTTAATACAACGTATTCAGCTGTACGCATCACCCACATTCCTACGGGAATCATGGTGTACTGTCAGGAAGAACGTTCTCAAAAACAAAACAAAGAACGTGCACTATCCATCATACGAACGCGTGTCTATGCCGTAGAACAGGAACGAGCGCGTAAAGAACGAGAGGATGCCAGACGTGGACAGATCGGGACTGGAGATCGGTCAGAAAAAATTAGAACCTACAATTTCCCTCAAGATCGCATCACTGATCATAGAATCAATAAAAACTTCCACAACATCCCTTCTATTATGAATGGAAATTTAGATGAACTCATCGATGATCTCAAACGAGCAGAAATAACAGAAGCTCTGTCACAAAAAGAATAAGGAGAACCTTTATGACCGTCATGGAAGCTCTACAGTGGGCTAATAATAAATTACGCAAATCAAATGTTGATTCACCCATGTTAGATGCGGAGATTCTTCTTGCTTTTGTCTTGGAAATATCCAAAGCAAAGCTCTTTTCACGATTCAACGAACCTCTCAAAACCCATCATTCTGAACATTTTTGCGAACTCGTGAATCGACGAGCTCTTCGAGAACCTGTTGCTTATCTTATAGGAAAAAAATCCTTCTATGGTCGAGAGTTTGAAGTGAATCATTCTGTTCTGATTCCACGACCAGAAACAGAAACACTCATCGAACACACACTAACAACTCTTCAAGAAAAAAAGAAAGAGAAAGAACGTACACTCATCGCTGATATTGGAACAGGTTCAGGGGTTATTGCGATCACGATAGCTGAGGAAACACACCTACCTGTGATTGCTATTGATATTGATCCAGATGCTCTTGCGGTCGCGAAAAAAAATGCAACCAATCTAGCAGAAGAAAATGGTATTGAATTCCAATGTGGAAATCTCTTAGAACCATTGATTAAATTATTTAAAACGATTCGATCTCAAAAAGACATTCACACTTCTGATGTCTATCCGTTTAAAACTCTTATCATTACAGCAAACCTTCCCTATCTTGCAGAACACTGCATGGAAACGCTTCAACCAGAAATACAAAAATTTGAACCACGACTTGCCTTGGTTTCTGGAGCCGATGGATTAGATGCTTATTGGGAACTTTTTCGACAATTAAAAATGCATCAAAATATTCTCCCCCGAGAAATTGTCCTTCTCATAGAAATAGATCCTGAACAACGTTCTCAAATGGAAAAAATGATCTTGCATAATTTCCCAGAAGTGCAAATAAAAACATACCAAGATCTGCATAAGGATAATCGTGTCATGAGAATAGACATTTAAAATACGACCTTAAAAAAGGTCGTATTTAGTTACTTAATCATTAAATTGCTTGAAATCACTTCGATCCATGTCACCCCTGCATTCATGAAAATTTCTTCATTATTTTTTAAATCATAAAATGTCAGACGTTGTGTTTGCGAAGGTTTCTTCCAGAGTGCCTCTATCCTTTGTCCATCCTGAAAAACAAACGCTTGCCCCTCTCCTTGAGTGCGAATCTCAAGACGTCCAATGGAATCCATCACGTTTATCTCTGTTATTACAATGGCTACATTATCCGCTTTAATCTGTTTCCCAGAAGAAGCAAGATGTGGTTTGTGAAATTGAGAGCGTTCATACGTCTGAGTCTGGGAATCATAGACCCAATCAACAACAGAGACAGATGCTGAAAAATCAATCTGTATGGTGGATACCGTCTCTGTCAGGAATTCATGGTCTTTAAATTTCCAAAGCCCATAAAGACGCTCTGACACCTCACCTTGTTTCTCTCGAAATCCATAATAGTCATTAAGAAGTTTCGTGGAAGTATAGACATTATGAGGAGCATATCGATCCGTTGACCGCCAGAAATAATCACCCCACCAATACTGATTTAAATCAAACGTGCCGCCAGAGGCGATTAAATCCAAAGCCGTATTAGAACCGCCAACATGAGTATAAACGGCATCTAATTCATTGGCCCAATCAAGAAAATAAGGACGTGCGGAACGTACAGGACCAATTTTTTCAACCTCCTGTTCTTCACTAAAAAAAGCAAGCATTCGTGAAATACCGCCTTCTACAGGCGCCTCAATCACCAAAAAAGCGTCCTCCACTCCAGAAGGAGGCCAGGCATCCTCATGGTTATCAATCATGACACCAAATACTTGAGGAGACTGAACCTCTTCATAAACAGAAATGCCTGTAAGTGGATGACGATAATGGGGTTGAGGTTCTGCTTGTATTTGTATTTGATTGGAATATTCAATCTTTGGTGATTGATAAAAAAACCGAGGCATTAAAATCAATGAAAAGACAGTCAAAACAACGGCAATAAGAAAACCGACCAACAAAAGTCGGTCAGTTTTCTTTAATCGCTGAAATAAACGATTTAAACCAAAATATTTTTTCTCAATAGGAGACATGTTACTTTGAAGGTTGTTCATCTACAGACTCTTCTTTCTTCTTTTCTACCGTTTCTACAGATGTAATGTTTTCTTCAACAGTAGCGTTGAGTGCTTCCAATTCAGCATCTGATCGTGGAGGCGTGACAACAACCAAAGATAGTGTTGGCTCTTCCATAATTTTTATTCCTTCGGAAACAACAAGGTCAGAAACCCGAATCACGTCGTCAAAAGTCACCAACTTACTTAAATCAACAGCAATAGAACGAACGAAATGTGAAGGTAAACAACGTATTCCAACAGATTCACGAGAGGTCACAAGAGTGCCTCCCAGCACTTTAACCGCCGGAGCTTGTCCAACAAATTCAAGATCGACTTCTGTTTCAATCTCCTTGTTCATATCAATGGAACGAAAATCGATGTGCGAAACTTCACTTCGAATTGGATCGATTTGATAATCTTGAATCAAGACATGAAGAACTTCACCTTGATCGATTTTTAGTTCGACAATAGAGCTCTCACCTGCGGTTTGATACATTTTAACAAACTGATTCCGATCCACAGTGATCATTTGTGGCTTTGTGTTCACTCCGTAAACAACAGCGGGAACAGATCCAACAGCCCGTAAAGTTGCTGTTTTGCGCCCTTTTTCAGAACGTATTTTTGCTTCAAGAATATTTTTACTCATAAAAATCCAATAATTTCGCCAGCATTGTGCTTAATCTCTAAAAAAAAGTCAAGGAAGAGAATTTATCGTGTGGCTTTATTTTTTTGTTCTTTTTTCTCACGCTTTTGTAAAATAGTATGAATTTTCTTTTCAGAAAAAATACCAAGCGTTTTTTCCCACTCATTCGATTTAAATAACGCATGTGTGGCAATCACATCATTAACCGTCACTTTTTTGTTTAAACGAAATCGAAGAATGTCTTCATAAGATAAATCCGTAAGAAGACCTACAGAACTGGCTCCAATCTGATTAACCAATACAAGAACCAAAATGGAATGCTCACATTTACGACATTGTATATACAGAAGATGTGCATCAGCTTGTTTTCCGAGCATTCGTGCCTCCATGTGGTTATATCGCGTTTCACATACCGGACAAAAAGAGACGAGTTTGAGTCCTTCGTTCCAAGATTCTGAACCAAGAGTTGAAGACATAGAATGAAAATGAGAGGTAAACAGAATAAATCCTTACAAAAACAGATGAAGAATCCCTTTCATCTTAGTATTTAAGATAACACACCCACATCTGCATGACCATTATGATAATGAACCGCAACACTCTGAGCGATAGCAAATAAACTGATCATAACAATAAGTGAACTTCCTCCATAACTAACAAAAGGTAACCCAATCCCTGTAACAGGAAAAAGCCCCAAATTCATTCCAATATTAACAAAAATCTGAAGAAAAAAAACAGTGGCAATTCCTAGTACTAAATATGCCGTAAAATCATCCCTTGACCGTGCCACCTGTCGACCTAATCGATACAGACACAGACCAAAGGCAGATAACAAGAGAAGAACTCCAAAAAAACCTAATTCTTCAGCAATCACAGCAAAAATAAAATCCGTTTGACTTTCAGGAAGAAACTTCAACTGACTTTGAGTACCAAATCCCAGTCCGCTACCAAACCACCCTCCGGAACCAACGGCAATAATAGCTTGAGTCACATTATATCCTTGACCCAACGGATCCAAACTTGGGTCAAAAAAAGTCATGATACGAGCTCTTTGATAATCTGCAAAAAGAAAATTCCAGCTCATAAAAAAAAGAAAACCACCGACTAAGACCAGATAAAAAAGATATCTCCAAGGAATCCCTGCAAAAAAAAGAAAGAAAAACCAAATACCTAATAAAATAGACGCGGAACCAAAATCTGGTTGAAATAAAACAAAAATAAAAGGAATAAGACTTATAACACCACTTTCCAAAAACATTCTTGCGCCAAATGGACGTTTTCCTTGTCGAGAAAAATAGGTTGCCAATGCAATCACTAAACTTACTTTCATAAGTTCAACGGGTTGAAAACTCACAAACCCAATAACGAACCAACCCGTTGAACCTCGAATCGTTTCACCCAAAACCAACACACCGACCAAAAGCAACACACAAAAAAAATACAAAATAAGAGCGTAATTTTGTAAAAGTTTATAATTAGAAGGAGCGATCAATAAAAAAATGATGATACCTAAAAAAATAGCGATGATCTGTTTTTGTACATGAATAAATTCTGAGACTTCCTGCGAAAGCTCCACAGAATAGATAGCGGAAAGACCTACGAGAAGGAGTGAAAAAATAGCCAAAAACAAAAGCCAGTCTATTGACCTTAACTGGTAAAAAAAACGAAAAAAACGTTGTAATTCAATTTTAAACATGGTTTTAGGACTTTCTTAGTTGGATGCAGAACACCTGTCTGTCGACAGACAGGAAAAGTTACGCACCAACTGAGAAAGTCCTAGCTTTATCTAAAGACGCGTGTACGCGTATCGCGTGTCGTTTCTCCACTTAACGATTTATATACATCTAAGTCAAACACGTTCAGCTCAGGAATAATTTCAACTTGAGTCACAGAAGGCAATGTTCCAAACCAATTTAATGTGACATTCACTTTTTCCCCGCTCTCTATAGCAGAAAGTGTCGTTCTATTTATCCCCACAACAGATGAACCACGTTTTAAAAGAACAAATAAACCTAAATCGTAATAACTAAAAGCTGTCTCATTTTTTAAAGAAAAAGTAGTTTGTCCATATGTTTTTCCATCCGTATAGGTTTCCTGAGAAAATTGAGCATCAAGGGCGATAATGGCCAACCTGTCTTTTGCCCATGTTTGATAATCAGCGATTAGATGATGATCCACCCGATGCCAACGTACTGTCTCAAGAGAAAATGAGGGGGAAACAAGAGGTGTTATGGATTCTATTCCAAGAATAACAACGGGTTTTTCTTCTCCTGGAAGAATGAATCCCTGTCGAGAATCTGTTTGTTCATTGTTTGTCGTAAATGAATAGGTGAATTCTGCCCACCAATCTGTATTTGGATTTTGAAGGGTCGTGTACAAATCATAACGACCTCCTCCTGTAGAAAAAACCTGGGGGCGACCTGCAATAAGATCATGTGCTTTATGGACGCGTGTATAAGTATTCAAATCCGATTGTCCATAAGCAACCATCTGAGCGACAGCACGTTCCTCCTTCACAGAACTAATCGCAAATGCATCGAGAAAATGCCAAAAAACAAAAAGAAGTAAAAAAACATCAACCAGAATAAAAAAAAGATACCCTAACCGTTTTAAAACCGCACGATGTTCAACCCACCAAAAAGACAGACGAAAAAAACGCTTGTCTTCTTTTTTTTCTTCTAGGAGAAACCCTCCTTCATTCATATATCTAAAAGTATACCACGCAAAACGATTCAGAGATGACCCTGGCTTGGATAAATGAAGCGTTTCCTGTAAACTTGTGGCGAAATAAGAAAGAATTTGAATCGCTTGTGTTCTATTTTTATGCCCAAAAAGAAAGAAACATCCAAAGAAACCGAAAAAGGAAACAACGCAAAAAGAAATACGGTTAAAAATAGTTATAACGCTCAACAGATTACTGTTCTAGAAGGACTTGATCCTGTGCGCAAGCGTCCTGGAATGTACATCGGGTCAACTGGTCCCCAAGGACTTCATCATTTGATTTGGGAAGTGATGGATAACTCGTTTGACGAAGCCATGGCCGGATACGGGAATGAAATTACCTTACGTCTCTTACCAGACAATATGGTTGCTATCGAAGACCACGGACGTGGTATTCCTGTTGATTTACATCCTCAATATAAAGTTTCGGCTTTAGAACTAGTGCTTACAAAACTTCACGCTGGAGGTAAATTTGGTGGAGGTGGATATAAAGTTTCTGGAGGACTTCATGGAGTAGGAGTCTCTGTAGTCAATGCGCTATCAATCTATCTCAAAGCCGAAGTAAAGCGCGATGGTCAGCTATGGGTACAAGAATATGAACGTGGAATTCCAAAGGCAAAAGTGAAACTCGTAGGCTCTGCCAAAGGCACAGGAACAACGATTACGTTTTGTCCAGATGAAACCATCTTCGAGACAACCGAATTTAATTTTCAAACCATTCTCGATCACCTTCGACAACAAGCGTACCTGACAAAAGGCATCAAACTTATCATGTCAGACGAACGTATTGTGAACCAACCTTCCGTTTATGCATTTTATTTTGAAGGAGGTGTTGCCTCTTACGTGCGTCATATCAACCATGGTAAAGAAGAAAAACATAAAAATGTTTTCTACGTTCATAAACTAGATGAAGCAACGGATGTTGAGGTAGAAATCGCTGTCCAATATACCGGTGAATATCATGAATCTGTCCATTGTTTTGCCAACAACATTACAAACCCAGAAGGAGGAATGCATCTTTCTGGCTTCCGTTCAGCTCTGACACGTGAATTGAATAACTACGCCCGTGCCAAAAACATTCTCAAAGAAAAAGACCAGAATCTCTCTGGAGATGATGTACATGAAGGGCTCACAGCTATTATCAGTGTCAAAATCAAGGAACCTCAATTTGAAGGACAGACAAAAGCAAAACTAGGCAACCCAGAAGCACGTACGGCTGTTGAAACCGTCTTTGGTGAAACGTTTAGGATCTATCTTGAAGAACATCCACAAGACGCGGAAGCGATCATAGGAAAATGTCTTCTCGCAGCTGAAGCTCGTCGAGCAGCCAGAGCCGCACGTGACACCGTATTGCGCAAAGGAGCGTTTGAAGGACTCACTCTTCCTGGAAAATTGGCCGATTGTTCAAGCAAAGATCCATCACTTTCAGAAATCTTTATTGTAGAGGGAGACTCCGCTGGAGGAAGTGCAAAACAAGGTCGTAATCGTGAATATCAGGCGATTCTGCCACTTCGTGGAAAAATTCTGAACGTTGAACGAGCCCGTTTAGACAAAATGCTCGCAAACAACGAAATTAAATCTCTTGTTATTGCTCTTGGAACAAACATCGGAGAAGGATTTGATATATCCAATTTGCGCTACGATAAAATCGTCATCATGACAGATGCTGACGTGGACGGCGCCCACATCCGTACCCTTCTTTTAACACTCTTCTATCGTTATTTCCCTGATCTGATCCATAAAGGACATATCTACATCGCTCAACCGCCTCTGTATCGTGTAAATATCGGAAAAGCTTTTCAATATGCCTACAATGATGAAGAAAAACAACAGGTTATTGACAAACTGATCCAGGATGCCGGAAAAGGGAAAAAGGTCTTAGCAAAAATAGTTGAAAAAGAAGAACAAACAGACGTTTCTGAAGAAGAAAGCGAAACGGAAGAAATGGAAGTTTCAGGCGTTAAAGTAAATATTCAACGCTACAAAGGTTTAGGAGAAATGAATCCTGGACAACTCTGGGAAACAACCATGGATCCAGAAACACGCGTCATGAAATTAGTGACGATTGAAGACGCTGAACGTGCAGATGAAGTCTTTGATGTCCTCATGGGAGCAGATGTTGCTCCTCGTAAACGTTTTATCCAAACCCACGCAAAAACAGTAAAAAACCTTGACGTCTAAAAACAAGAATAATCATCTTTACTTTTGCTATCTAAAGAGTCCTTGCAAAAAGAATAAGGTTCCACTATACTTTTCTATAAATGGCCCCCCAAGCGGGCCTTTTAAAATACATTTATGTCCTCCATCACGCAAAAGAAAAAAAATCCAATTCAATGGTTTTTCCTTTATCTCAAGGAATCAGTTGAAGAGCTGCGCAAAGTCACCTGGCCAAATAAACAAGAAACGATGAAATATTCGATCGTGGTGATCGGTTTGTGTGTTATCCTTGCTTTATTTTTAGGAGGTTTAGACATCCTGCTTTCAAAGGGTATGGAATGGCTGATCCTTAAAACAACTTAACCCTATGGCAAAACAGACAGCCAATTTTGGACGACGTTGGTTTGCGATCCATACGTACTCCGGTTACGAAGAGAACGTATCAGAAAATCTCACTCAACGTATTGAAACCATGGACATGGAGGACAAAATCTTCAATGTCTTAGTTCCAAAGGAAAAAAAAATCAAAATTAAAAACGGAAAACGAAAAACCGTAGAGGAAAAAATCTTTCCTGGATATGTTCTGGTAGAAATGGTTGTAACAGACGATTCCTGGTATGTGGTGCGCAATACTCCAAATGTAACGGGATTTATTGGAACAGGAACGACTCCAACCCCTATTGCAGAGACAGAAATGGAAGCTCTTCAAAAACGCATGGGGGTAAACGAACCAGAATATAAACTTGATGTTGAAAAAGGTTCTTCGATTACTATTACAGACGGTCCTTTCAAAGGACAGGAAGGAAAAGTTTCTGAAATTGATGAAGAGCGTGGCAAAATCAAAGTTCTCGTTAATTTGTTTGGTCGCGAGACTCCTGTAGAGCTTGATTTCTTGCAAATTAAAAAAATCTAACGTATAAGATCCCTATCTAATTCTTAGCCGTGACACGTGGCTTGCAAGCGACGTGTCGTGGTTGCCCTCTAAACCAAAGGGAATCCACTATAAAAAGTATGGCAAAAGTCAAAAAACTCGTCACGCAGATTAAATTACAAGTCCCAGGAGGTGCCGCAACCCCAGCCCCTCCTATTGGACCAGCGCTTGGTCAACACGGACTCGCTATCGGAGAATTTGTTAGTCGTTTCAATAACGAAACCCAAGACCGACGAGGTGAAACCGTTCCGGTCGTGATCAGTGTCTACGATGATCGCACGTTTGATTTCATTACAAAGACCGCTCCAGCTTCTGACATGATTAAAAAAGCTGCCGGTATTAAGTCAGGTTCTGCAAATCCACTGACAAACAAAGTTGGTTCCATCACAAGAGCACAACTCAAAGAAATCGCAGAAAAGAAAATGCCTGACCTGAATACTCAAAGCGTGGATGCTGCGATGAATATCATTGCTGGGACGGCACGTCAGATGGGTGTAGAGATAAAGTAAAACTTATTAAAATCGTGATCTTGCGGCTTACGGGCACCCGCCGACTCCACTCTCCCTATTGTGAATAGGGTTCGCGGAGCTCGACAGTCCGTGCACCGCAATCTCATCGATTTTAATAAGTTTTACATAAAAAAATTATAAAAAATAATCGTGGGAGGTTCGTTTACACGGACCGACCGTACCACTATGCCAAGTAAACGTTTTGAAGAAGCCAAAAAACTCGTTGATAAAAAGAAGTTGTACACCATTCCCGAAGCGATCGCTTTATGTAAAAAAGCAGCAACAGCTAAGTACAACGAATCCATTGAACTCCATGTCCGATTAGGAATTGATGCCACAAAATCTGACCAACAAGTTCGTGGAACTATCGCCTTCCCTCATGGAACAGGAAAAACCAAACGTGTTGCCGCGTTCGTTGAAGGAGACAAAGAAGCGGAAGCAAAAGCAGCAGGAGCCGATCTCATTGGAGGTGAAGAACTCATTGCTCTGATCGCACAAAAAGGAGAAATTGATTTTGATGTCGCTGTCGCTACTCCTGTCATGATGCCTAAACTCGCCAAACTCGCTCGTTTGCTTGGACCACGAGGTCTGATGCCAAACCCAAAAACAGATACGGTGAGTCCGAACGTGAAAAAAATGGTCGAAGAACAAAAAGCTGGTAAAGAAAGCTTTAAAAATGATACGACGGGAAATGTTCACCAAATCTTTGGTCGAAAATCATTCGACGATGTCCAACTAGAAGAAAATCTACGTGCCCTTCTAGAACAAATCAGACGGTTGAAACCACAATCTTCCAAAGGAATCTATATCCGAAACGCCACAATCACTTCAACGATTGGTCCTGGAATCAAGATTGATATAAACATTTAATAAGAAAACACCTCTTAACCTAAAACGTAAGAGGTGTTTTTCGTTTCATTATTCTTAAAAATATGTCAGGCTTCTGATATCTTCATATTAAGATTAACTGAACTATTCATTCATCACTCTCTCTTTTATGTCTGTTTTAATACGACAAGAAATCCTTTCCTTCATTGAAGCGAAAACGCTTGTGTTCACTCCTGCGTTAGATCAATTTCAAGTTCAACCTCATGCTGTTGATTTGAGGTTAGGCTATAAATTCCTAATTCCTCGCAATTGGACCGTGGATGAAAAAGGTCGTAGAGCCATCAAAGTAGCTATCGATGATATTGAAACACATCAGGAACAGTTTGATGAAGTTCAACTCCAACCAGGACAATACTTCGAACTTCTCCCAAATGAATTTGTGATTGGAACGAGTTTAGAAAAAATTGAACTCAATGCTATGGATCTGATGGGAGTCCTCTTTCCACGCACATCGACAAACCGACGCGGTATTGATCTGTCTTTGTCAGGCATTATTGATACGGGTTATAAGGGACATCTTATTTTCCCCATGCAAAACGAAGCCGGAAACCAGGTCATCCGTATTTACCCAGGCGAACGAGTCTGCCAGATTTTATTCCAAAAACTCAATCAGCCGTTAACCCCAATGGAAGCAAACCTCCATGGACTCACCGCCGCCAAGTACACAGAATCAGGTTCTCAAACATTTCAATTAGATAAAGAAAGCGAACGACAATTACTCATCCAAGGGAAACTCGAAGATCTCAAAAAGAACTTCCGTCTTTAGAGTTTTCTCTAAAAAGGGTGCATGATTTCGATCACATCAGAATATTCAACACGCAGTTCATACGTCGATATCATTCCGTTTTGTTCGATAGGATTATAAGTAATTCCTTTTAAATCTATACCGGTTAAATCGATCTCTTGTATATCCTCTGGATAAGATCCCGCGTCCATGGAAAAAATCCAGAGCATTTGTTGTAAATATTTTGCGGTCTGTTCGATCATTCCGTCATCCCCAAAATGGCGACCAGTTGAATTATCTGCCATGGCATCTGCAATATTGACAACAGGTTTATCCTGTGTAGAAAGAGTAGAGTCTGAAGATTTCGAAGAGGATTCTGGCTTATACTCTTGTCCAAGCTTTTCAGCACGTTGACTCAAGACATTATTCGCTACAGAATCAGAGGAGGAATGTTGATCTTCCTCTTTTTTTGTTTTTACCAACGATTTTTTTACTTGTTCTGAAAAACCACTGGCAAGAAGAAAATCTGCATCTTCTTGAGTGGCAACGCCTGCCTGAACTTTCCGTCCTGTTTTGCATCCACAAGTCTTACAAGAAAGATCTGGGTTTCCTCCATCAATCACATCAAGAGAAATGAGAGAAAAATCATATCGATTCTGATACAACTGAATAACCCCAGGAGCATCAACAACATCAGACTGTTGTCCTCGTTCCCAAGGAAATGAATTGCACTGCGTTTCCTCATACACAACCCAATAACGAGGCTCAGTTTGCTTATTCTCAGACATTCCATCTTCTCCATTGGAAAAACAGGACGCACCCAATAATACAAAACTCAAAGGCAAAAAAAGAATAATTCGTTTCATATTATTGATCTGAGATGGCTTCGGTATTCGTAATTTGAATCATGTAATCAAATTGTGCTCCAAACAAATCTGCAGTGGGAAAATGTTTAGCTTCACTTCCCTCTATGGCTCCATCAATGATAAATCCATCATTATAAAATTGCTGAATGAATGATTCTTCCGGTTTTGCCGGACAAGAAACCGACTTCTCTGTATGATAATTGTAGGGGGTTACCTGCAAATTTTTCCCTGTGAGAGAATACAAAATGTTGTGATGATTCACTGGATTGACCATGTCTAACGAAACCAATGATCCTGAACCACATCCGCTAATATCCAAAATTTCTTCGTATGGTTCTTCAAGGATCCTTGGAATCAATAACAAACGTCCTCCTTTATCAAGATCTTCTTTAAAGTTATAAAAGATTTCGGAAGTATATGTAATCTTCCCGGTATGTTCCTTCCATGAAAAAATGTTACAAGTAAAATTCGGTTCAATGTGATCATAGATGATATCGGATGGCTTTTGTGAAAAAGCAATATATCCTCGAGCCGCCGGTTCTTCCGTCAAGGAAAATTCATTATGCGCGGAAATTTTTGGAGGAAAATACGTTCCAACCGCTGTCGCATCCATTTCAATCTCGGTACGTATATCCCATTCACACATCAATTTTAATGGATCAAGCATCTGTTTAAAATAGGTTGGATACACCTGAGTTCTCACTATTGTTTTTCCATTACTTGGACTCATCACGTTATCCTCACATCCTTCTTCATCATGAAGTACGCCGATCAAATGTCCGAATTCGTGTGTTAAGACCGTGTCAGTCAGTGTGTTTGGAAGTGTTCCCCATGTGGCCTCTTTCTGTCCGTCTACTCCAATAGGAGTAGAGTTCCAAATGTAACCCGACACTTTTCCTTTTCCTTCTTCTTGTTGCTCTTTCGTTGTATTGCTTTCGTAATAAGCTTTTGCTGTTGCATCATCCAGTTCTCCATAGGCTGTTGTTGTGGTTGCCCCTTCTTTTAAATAAAGTCCGTACTGATTATACGTATTGGCCATGTCTCCCACAGCCACCTGAGGAACCCAAATTTGATGAAACTCTGGTGTCCCATATTGAGCCTCCGGACCTTCTCGAGTTTCTGGAGAAACAATGACGATGGTATCCAATGTAACGTCATAACATTTATATTTCACATCTCCAATCTTGTTATTCCACACCTCCTCAATGGTTTTCTCCCAACGCGATGCCAGAGATGGATCATCCCAAACCCCATCTCCCCACAATTCCATACGAACGGTGATCAAAATCTTATCTCCTCCTACATAAATTTCCGTTCCAACACCAGAGGTACGATATCCTGCTGCATAAACCGGAAATGCAAAAGAACAAAAAAGAAAGATACTGATCATTTTCAGAAAGAGTCGATTCATACGTGAAAACTTAAAAATAACTCAACAAAATCTATTGATAAACTTGCTCGTCCGAATTCCATGTTAGATTTGCCCCTTCTTGCTGCCACCACTGCTGCCACTCTTGCTTTGTTTGAAACATTTGTTTGGTGTAAAACGTCAATACCTCTAAAGCAAAGTCAGCAATCTCGCGCTCTGGGTGAAGCCATTCAATTGTGCTTGTTGAATCAAGACTTTCAATCAAGACAGGAATGGTCTTAACAACTCCTTTGTTCGCCATTGTTCCAGCAGCACAAACACGTACAGCTTCAACATCGTCTTCCAAAAGAGGTTCTAGAACCTGCACCGTTTCTCTGTCACTCACACGTCCAATCACATAAACAGCGAGCCAACGATTTTTAGGATCTTTGTCATCAATAAAAGGCACAACCTCATTAATCACCTCAGAACCCTGCATGACATACTCATCCAAGTGTTGCATACTAAGGTTGGGTTCGCCATTATAGGATTCCATCACTTTGTTTAGAGAAGGTAACCCTTCTGTGGAATCTGCGCTTTTATCACGAAAAAGAAAAAAGAGAGATAAAATCACAATCAATCCAAGAGACAAGAAAAATAAACGAGTCAGAGGAATCTGTTTTAAACGAGCTATCAATAGAGTACGATCAAACTTCATAAATATTTCTTTTTAACGTTTTCTGTTTCATTACGCGTTATGAAAAAATCCTTTTTCCTCTTCACTCCCCTATTTCTGTGTTTATTTTTGTTATCAGGTTGCGGAACTCAAGAATCAAAAACTCAACCAAAACCTTCATCCAATTCCTCCTCAAATACATCATCACAAGAAACCGGATCAACAACCCAACAGGAACCTTCGTTTGAGGACAACATCACTGTTATCTCTGATAATGACGATTGGATTATTTCAGATGTAGATTTGTCAGACACCAATCAACCAGACCTGACAGGAAAAACAGTTGATCCATCTTCTATCTCACACATTCAAGGATCTGGTTCCTATACTCTGATTGAGTATTCCGATACCGAGTGCCATTACTCTAAAGAATATCACACAACACTGGACGAAGTACTCCCAAACTACGAAAATGAAATCCAACGCGGATATAAGCACTTTCCTCTTAACCAACACATCCAAAAAGCGACGCTTCAGGCAGAGGCAACAGAATGTGCAGGAGATCAAAATAAATTTTGGGAATACACCAGTGAAATTTACAAGAGAACAAACTCCAATAACAGTTTACCAGACACAGAACTGTTTGTGATCGCAGAAGATCTCAATCTCAACACGGATAAATTCAATGATTGTCTTGCACAAGCAACCTACAACAGTCTTGTAAAAGAAAATTCACAAGAAGCCCAAGAATTAGGGGCAAACGGAACTCCGTTTTCTGTCTTAATTGATAAAGACGGAAATGTCGTCGAGATCATTGATGGAATGTATTCGGCCGCTGAATTAGAAGAAATATTTGATAGCTACATAAACTAAATCCTGAGCGAATGCGTTCCGGAGATGATCCAGCAGCATGACTGTTCACCGGAACGTAAGGACGAGCTCATGGACATGGTCTCGTTCATACAGGAGACCAACACCATGTGGAACTATCGCGGGGACTAACCGTTTACGCGCAACACGCCTTGTCTACGGACTCGGCGTGTTTTTTGTGTTCATTTATAGTTGTCGAAGCACATTGCGTAATTGAGCCACTACTTGATCAGTCAAAGAAAGTGTGTAAATAAGTTCGTTATTCTTCAAAAAACACTCCACTCCATCAGAAGTCTGCACACAAAGGACATCACCCCCTTTTTGTTTTATTTCAAGCTGAAGTTCGCTCAACATTACACGTACTTGATTTAATAATTCAGAATCAAACCCCTCCAAAGAAACCGTTTTAATGCTTGGAGATAGCGTTTCTTGGTACACTTTGTCACGAGCAAATCGCTCATGAGCATCATCGGTAACATACAGATCTCGAATACCCGCCTCAAGAAGCGCTGTCCAACACGGTTCACAGGCCCACCAATGTCCGTATAAATACGCGTCAGATCCTGTTGGATCTAATCCCAATCTTGAGGCTTCTGAAAGAACCATTCGTTCTGCATGACCTGGTGCGTCATGAAGATGGCACAGGTCATATCCTGTTCCACTTGGAACATCCAACACCACCCGAGGACACACATGAATCTGCCCTGGACCTTTATTAAATCCATTGCCCGCACGAGCAATGACCTTCCCTTCTTTTACAAGCACACTCCCCACAGGATACAAAGAATCTCCTGCACACTCTTGTCGTGCACGTGCTGCCTCGATCATAAATGGATGATCAGCAAAAACATACTTGAGATGATGACCCGGCGGCATATAAGGGTAGTCGATATTCAACATACAAAATGTTATACTTGAGAAAATATTATACACGTTTATGACTCAACACGAAGACATTGAAAAAGAAATCAAACAGCTGGGCGAACGTATCGCTCTGTTACTTGTAGCAAGCGATTTATCCGATGAAGTCAAAGCCGGGTTTGTCGCTATGATTCCAGAAATGACGGCAGAACAATTAGATCGTCTCATTGTGCTTTTAGAAAGCAATGTTAAAGAGACAGCGGCGTTGGAAGAACAACAGCTTGGTCGGTCTGTTCAAAAAGCTCAAAAAGCTTATGAAACCGCACACAAAGAAGAAGAAAAAAAAGCAATAAACTCTTTAAAGGCTATCGAGAATCTTTTGAATCAATAAATATATGAGTTGGTCGCGCTTTGCACACCTATTACGGACACAACCATTGGACCCTGAAACAAAGCTGATGCTGATTAACATGCTCAACGGAATCACCGATCCGAAGTTGGAAGAGGAATTCTTCACGTTTGTGTTTGCTTGGGAAGAAGCTCAGGCTAGCACGCAAAAAAAACTGATGGATGGTATCAGCGATCTCACCAACCAATATCAACAAGCAAAAAATCAACTCAATGCAACAGAACAAAAACGGACTCTTTCCATTGCAGATGATCTTCAAAAACAAAAACATATTCACGTATTACGAGGCTTAATCAATACTCTATGAGTCCACTTCCACGACGAGGAGGAGAACTAGCCACTCCTCCAGATGAACGTATTTTTGCAGAAAAAGAACATCAAACTGACAGACCTCCTGTCACACCGCAAGACGCGATAAAAATCATCTTCGCTAAAGTCCAAAAAGCAGAAACAACAATCACTCAAAAACAGCTTGAGGAGGCATTGGATATTTCTGCAAAAAAAGCTTCTGAATTAATGAAAGAAATGGAAAAACAAGGAATTATTTCATCTTATGAACGAGGCAAGCCTCGAAATATTCTTATAACAGAAGAACCACCACCCACTCCAGAAACAGCATCTTCCGTTGAAATTCCAGTGGAACCAATAACAACAGCAGCTCCTGAAGCTTCAGAACCCGAATCTGAATCAATTTTACCTGTTCCACCAGCAAATACAGAATCCGTGGATTCTTTTATATCAGCTTCCGCATCACCAGAAATCACCCAAACACCTCCAGAAAGTCCAGAAAGAAACGAAATCCCTAAAACAGGAGGACGATTTGATTCGATCAAAACGACTTTACAAAGTGCCTACAAACGATTCATTTCGCGTTTCAAAGGCGAAGTACAGCCAGAAGATGAAAAGGAATATAAAAACACATGGACAGATGTGGCAAAAAAAGCTGCTACAGGATTTTTAAGTGTGGTGGCAACCTACACAGGAGCCAAACTGGTCGCAGATCTTCCACAATGGTTGTATCAAAAATATTGGACAAATCCTGCAGAACGTCAACGTATTAAAGAAGCTCTTGCGAGCAAAGAAAGAGAAACAAATGAAACAACTGAGCCAACCGTTATCGAACAAAAGAAAGCTCGTCTTGAGGAAGCGATTCATGCATCCAAATTTTTAACGGCAGAAAAAAAACTTGAGCTCTTATCCAAACTCAAAGACACGGTTGATACTTACGAAAAAGAAGAACGAGCTTTGCGAACAGAACGGGATCAAAAAATTGCCCAGTTACTAGACGAAGCCATCCAAACACGCATTAAAAACACCGTCGTGTTAAAAGAAGCTCTCAACTCTGCATTGATGGTAACCGGATTAAGCGCCATGCGAGGAGTCACTTACGGTTCTGTCTCTCTGTACGAACGCTTTAAAGAAGTCTCTCAAGAACGAAAAGAAGGCAAACGCACAGGCGGACAATTTAATGAATGGATTGTCAAAGGAGTAACTGAAACCCTTTCAAAATTGGGATCTGGTATTCCTGCTATCGTGAAATCCGGTGCATACGGATCTGTTGCCCTTTTTGAACATGTACGTACAAAGATTTCAAGCACGACTATTGAAAAACGAGATGCATACCTAGCCAAACTAAAAGCCGAAACTCCAGTAGTCTTTCGAGCTATCGAAGGAGCCACAACTGTTTTACGTGCGGCTGGATTTACTGAATTGGCCATTAGTGAATACATGGACGAAGGAGGTCCAAGCAAAATGATAGAGGCCAGTCTAAAAGCTTTTGAACAAAAAGGAATGTTAGAAGCGGCAAAAGCAAACATCGCTGCCCCAGTAGAACAAATGAAGCATGCAGCTCAATGGATGCGTGAAAAAGTAACAGAAGCTCCAAAAACGGGAGAAAGCCACAGTCGAGTGTTTATTGCTAAAAAACCACTCACAGAAACAGCAAAAATGGTTCCTCCTGGTCCAGTTGTCCCTGAAGCAAGCACAGCGATAACAGGTGTTGCCGCAAGCGAAATCGCCAAAGCCGCTCACGAGACGCTTGGTGAAACAGAATTTTCAGAAACTCAAATCGAACTTGGGACCGTTAAACTTGGAGATGGAATTGTTGAACTTATTGAACGACAAGGTGTGAGTCTGGAGGAAACACTCAGATCGGCTCGCGAAGCAGGCATTGTTCGAGGCGGAGGTGATACGCGTCTGTCTACAGAAGCTCTTTATCGACTATCTGTTCTTGCAAAGATGACTCCCGATGGTCATGCGATCATCAGTTTCATAGATAAAACAACGGGATCGGAACTGTCTCTTGAAGAATTGCGCGAACAAGGGTTGGTGTATGAACATGGAACCATTCCAGGAGAAATTGCCACTCATACGGAAAAAGTCCAGACAACAATGGAACGAGGTACTTCCGCCCATACAGACACAGGATCAGGTCCAGAAATGTCTCCAGGAGTTCCACACAGACTATCTGGAGGAAGATTAGAACTCTTTACAGAAAACAACCGACTAACATCAATGGACGCTGATATCGATCACTTAACTCTAGAAGAGAAAACTTTGATCAAAAACCTCTTTGAAAAGATACCCAATGAGGAAGTCGCACAATCCATAGATGTGCTTGTCTCTGAAACAGCACGTCTTACACAAGAAACTGTTTCTTTAGAAGCTCTTTTAATCAAACTTGAAGAAAAAAGATTCGGAGATTCTATTGAGGCTCAGATAGTGAGAAGCGCTCTCTTGGAAAATCAAGAACGTCTAGAATTGATGCCTCCTGAAATTCTTCATGAAGAAAAACTTGCTGCCATCGCAAATGAAAAAGCTCGTCTTAATACGGCTCTATTGGAAAAAGGTGTGTCTGAAGAGAATCGTATTGGAGACATCCGTATCCGTGGTCTTGGAAAGGTTGCATTCCTCTATGATGCCAATGGAAAACCCGAGCTTGATTGGAAAAAGCTGACAGAAGAAGCAGGTCGTTCCTTGCAAAAACGAGCTTCAAACCTGCTGGTACAAGGGTGGGAAGGAATGCTTCGTAATACATTCCTTGTTGAAATGAATGCGGTTGCGGAAGAACAACAACTTCAAATCGGCGGAAAACTGTTGTTGATGCATGAAGCTTTGCGTGAACTGGAAACGGGAAAACACGGAGATTCACCAGAAGCACAATATATTCGTGAACAAATGAAAACGTTTCTCATTAGAAATGGTGCTGCACTTGATCAAGATAATATTCTTATAAAAGAAATGATCAGAGAATCTGGAGCGCAGAATAAAATACCGATCGCTATAACGGCCCCAGAAACGGTAGATCGTGTTATTTCTCCTTTAATGACACAGGAAACAACAGAAATCCCACAACAACCATTAGAAACATTCCGAAGTGATGTTGGAAAGGTAAAATTTGCCTACAATGAGGATGGTTCTGTCCAAGATGCTTATATTCCCGCTTACACACCTCGTAAGGAAGCTATCCAAACAGCTCTCACGGATTGGGACTTGACCCAAGACCAAATTGAACAACACTTCCTCAGACGTCGAGGTGGTTCATGGGAACCAAGCGAACGCGGTCCAGGCGCATATGTTGGAACGCCACAAAGCCATCTGGATACCTCAGCCAGAGGCATGTCAGAACGCTTAATCAGTCACGCTGAACGCCTTGCCCGACAAGAAGCCACGCTCGCAGCCATGGAACAAGCAGGACTTCGAAACACGCCCGAATATCAATACTGGAGACAAGAAACGACTGAATTTCGTAAATACGTCACCAAAGAAATGAAACCGTTTATCAAGTAAATAAAAAACAAGGTCTTTTACATGACCTTGTTTTTATCTATTTACTTCTTATTTTTTCTAGCAGCTTGATAATCAGCTAACCAATCTTTGGCGTTTTGTTGTGTCCAACCCTTCAATTCTCCAATACTTTCTTTTCCTTCACTAAAATCTTGAAGCTGACGAAGAACAATTTTGGTACTAGCACTATCTTCACGCCACGTGAGAAGACCCTCTAAAAGTTCTTGATAGTCTTCTGGATAGTCTTTATTTTCTACTGGTGGAGGAGCTGATTCTCGATATTCCATAATAGGAGATTAGATTATTAATAAAGACAGTATCTCAAAAAAAAATAAAAAATTCAAACCTTATAATGTAACAATACGCTCTGTTCATTAAGTTTCCTCACTTCAACCAAATTCAAATTCATTCGATCAAACCCTGATGCAAAGGAAACGCCCGTCCCAAATAACACAGGTTCGATTGTTAAATAAAGATCTGTGACAAGACCTGCTTGAAGAAACTGGCTATAGATAGACGAACCTCCTGCAATGACGAATGACTCAATTCCCTCTTGGGTCAGTTTATTTATCAACTCTACAGGAGAAAGGGTACTAAATTCTACCCCTTCCATTTGAGTCTTCATCCCCTCATGACGCGTCATCACAATCAATCGTCGACCTTTTAAAGGCTTTCCTATTGTTTCAAACGTCTTGCGTCCCATAATGACAACTCCTGCCTCCTTTGTCTTCTCAACAAAAAAACGAGTGTCTTCCTTACTTGTCCAATCCAAAGATCGCTGATCTGAAGACTCAGCAATAAATCCATTTGCCGATATAGCAGCAATAAGCCAGATCTCCATACATCAATAAACGTTGACCGTAATCTTTAAGTCTTTAATCGGTCCCAAAGGCTGGTACTGATTTTTGAGGTGAAAAAACAGTTCATCAACTAATTGAGTATCCCCTGTTAATGCCCGCTCATAACTGGTGTCTGGAACGCGGCATTGGATTGGTGGATGTTCGTGTGTCCGGTTCATAATCTCACGAGCGGCATCAAAATGATTATCATAAATATGAGCATTACTGATGGAATGAGTATAAATACCGGGTTCCACCCCAAGTTTCTGCGATAAAATACATTGCAAAAGAGCAAATCCTGCCACATCATGCGGACACCCAAGAATCATATCATTGGAACGAATGATGTTATGCAAATGCAATCTTCCACCGGCAATATTTACGGTAAATGTATACGGACAGGGTAAATTCTTCTTTGTATCCACTGCCAATCCATCATCAGACGGGTCCCAAGCCACTACGACTGCATGTCTTGAATGCGGATTTTCAGACAAATGTTCAATGAGGGCATGTATCTGATCTCGCCCAAAATGGTGTCGCCAACGATACCCATAAGCCGCCTTGATCGTTCCATCTTCTTCCAAAAAATCATCCCAAATTTTGGTATAAGCCCGTAACCAATCCGGTTTATTCTCCCCCATCAAAAACCAAATCTGCTCGGCAATAAATAACTTCAAAGGAATCTTGCGTAACGTCAATAAAGGAAACGATTCTCCAACATCAACACGCAATGTGAGCCCAGGAACCATTCGTGTAACGCGACCAGACCAAGGATTAGGAATATCTATCCCCTCCTCCATAATCTGTCGAAGCGCTTGCTGATATTGATGGTCAAATGACATCATACGTTCCTACTGTAGCAGAGACTGGAGAAAAAGTTTCCACTTTTGGTTGTGTCCTGTGTGGAAAACTTTTGCTATACTTGAAGAAGTTTCAAAAAAGAAAGAATTATGAAAAGAAACGACCGATTCATCATGATCGATGGAATTTTAGGAAGCGGAAAATCGACCATCCTGAAAACCATCCACGAGTGGGCTCAAACCTGTGAACACAAAACATTCAGGCTTCAAGACTGGACACAGGCACAACCTCCTCGTTTTGAAGATATTTCTGAATTTGATGTTTATTTTACCTACGAACCAACAAGAACATGGATAGGAGGAGCTATTCGTTATGAACTCTCTCGAGAAGACCAGCCTTATGCAGGAGAGGAATTAGCCCATGCGTTTGCTCTAGACCGTCAAATCATGTATAGACGATTGATTCTCCCAGCACTCAACGCAGGCAAAACAATCATTCAAGATCGTGGAGTATCAACTTCACTGGTTTATCAACCTGTCATGCCTGGTGGACTGCCTTTGGAAGCAGTCATGAACCTTCCAGGAAATCGCCTTGCTTTGAAACATGCGCCTCATGCTCTCATTCTCACACGCATTAGTGCAGAAGCAGCGCGTGAACGTATCCTCAAGCGTGATGATGAATCGAAAGGAGTTTTCGCAGACCTCGCATTTCTTAAAAAACAAGAAGAGCGATTTTCCTCTGACTGGTTCAAAGATTTATTTACCTCTCATGGAACACAGGTATTGGAACTAGATACCTCAGGATCGTTGGAAGAAACACAAAAACAGGCAACGCAACTAATCAATCATCTTTTGACCACGTGTTAACCCAACGTTTCATTTTCTAAAAACATATGAAAAAACCGCTCATTTCTATTGGAGAATTGATTGATCAATCATGGGACGTCTACCGGTTGCGATTTGTCGAACTGTTAAGTGTTTCAGGTTGGTTTATTATCACAGCGATCTTGCTAGCCGTGGCTCTCGCCTTTTACCCATCTGCCACAAAACTTCAGGTGGGTTCCGTTCTCAGCACAATGGAAACGATGGGAGTCCTTTTATTTTCTCTCACAACCCTGCTCATTACTCCCTTGCTGAGTTTTTGGTTATATACCTCTCTGACAAAAATGCTTGGCGCTCATTTTTCTCGCAAACAAGTAGAACCCAAAATAGCTCTGCGCGAAGGACGCAATGTTTTTATCCCAACCGCATTCACATCCATCAGAGTGATGTTCATGGTGCTGTTGGCAGTTGTCATTGGATTTGGTCCAGCAGCCATCATCGCTACAATTGGTTCACTTACGAATATTTCGGGTTTTATTATCCTGGCAAACCTATTACTTGTAGTCGGCATTTTCGTATCTCTTTTTCTCTCTATAAAATGGATGGTTTATTACATTTTGGCACCTCTGCTTACTATTCTTGACGGGATACGAGGCAAAGAAGCCCTTGCACAAAGTCGGTCATTGATCGAAGGACGTTTTTGGGGCGTGTTGTTTCGTATCACTATTCCTAAACTCGTTTTCGTCCTCTTTGGTGTTTTTGCTATGTCTATTGTTGGTTATCTCGTTGGAATTCTTATTGATGCCTCTGGCGGAATCAATCTAGATATTCAATTGCGTATCAGTACGATGACTCAAACGGTCGTTCCTATTCTCATTGCAACCTTTATCAATCCTCTCATCATTATTTCAGACGTATTGCTTTTGCGATCATTAAAAGAATAGAAATTTTATAAAATCTGATGAGACTCTTTGTTTATGCTTTCTACCCCACGAGATCTACTTATTGCTTCATTTAGATTTTATCGTTCTCATCTTTGGATTTTTGTTGGATATACCGCTTGGATGCTTCTTCCTATGATGGGGTTTATCCTCATGGAATATATTCTAGGAGAAACGCCTTTATTTTGGTTAGTTATTCTCATGACGGCTATTCAAGCGGTTCTTTCTCTTTGGATCACGATTTGCCTCATTCATTGCGTCATACAGATAAAAAAGAACCAACCGTTTAATCCCAATCAACTTTCTTTGGAAGCGCTTCGCAGGATTCAACCTTTGCTTATTGTTTCCATTTTGCAATTCCTCATCGTTGTAGGAGGAATGCTTCTCTTGATTATTCCAGGTATTCTTTTTTGGATCCGCTATGCCTTTGCCCAGCAGGCCGTCATTATCGATAAGAAGAATCCAAAAGAGGCCCTTGCTCTAAGTAAATCTCTGGTTGAGGGACGATTCTGGAAGGTCTTAGGACGTTTGGTGCTGGGTCCGCTTGTCATTGGCTTAACCTATGCAGTTGTCTTGGGAACAATAGTATTCATATTAGGGAGTCTTTTAGGAATAGATACTGAAACCCTTTTCTCAGACGATCCTGTCATTTGGGTTCAAATAATTGAAAACATCGGGGATATATTCATTATTCCTTTATTGATTATTTATTCTGTATTTCTCTACGAAGAACTCAAGATATCTCCTTCTGGAAAAGACTCTTCCAAGACTCTTCCAAAACTTGAAAAGGAACCTACAGTCGCGTAATCTCAAGCTTGTATGATATATGAACCGGTCATTGGACTCGAAATTCACATTCAACTGAAAACAAAAACAAAGATGTTCTGCGGGTGTCCAACACACGACACCGCTGTCAAGCCAAATGAACATATCTGCCCCATTTGTTTAGGACATCCAGGCGTCTTGCCTGTGGTAAATGAACAAGCCATCCACTCTGGAATTTTAATGGGTTTGGCTCTTAATTGTGAAATTGCTTCTCATTCAAAATTTGATAGAAAAAACTACTTTTATCCGGATCTTCCAAAATCCTACCAGATTTCTCAGTACGATCTTCCGATAGCAAAAAATGGATTCGTTGATATTGAAATTCCAGACGGGGCACGAAAGGTAGCGCGAATTGGGATTACCCGAGCTCACTTAGAAGAAGATGCAGCTAAAAACCTTCATAAAGAAGGTGAAAACACCTATGTCGATTTTAATCGCGGAGGGACTCCTTTGATTGAAATCGTTACCGAACCTGATTTTCGTTCTGCACAAGAGGCAAAAATCTTCCTCCAGGAACTCAGACTTATCGCTCGATACCTTGGCATCTCGGATGCGGATATGGAAAAAGGACATTTACGATGTGATGCCAATATTTCGTTGCGTCAGATCGACGACCAAGGCGGCATTGTCGGAGCTCGTTTTAATCCGAAAATGGAAATTAAAAACCTCAATTCATTCCGACATGTAGAACGCGCACTGGAACATGAAATTCAACGACAAACAAAACTTTGGGAAGCAGGAACTCCACCTTTTATTTCCATGACCAGAGGATGGAACGATGTAAAAGGCATCACCGAAGAACAACGTTCAAAAGAAGAGGCAGCCGATTACCGCTACTTTCCAGAACCAGATATTCCTCCTTTGGAACTTAGAGAACTTGCTGATGAAATACGCAGACGTCTTCCTGAACTTCCAGCAGCTCGTCGGGCTCGATTTGTCGAAGAATATGCTCTCAAAGGTAGCGATGCCCGACAGCTGTGCGAAGACCCAGCATTAGCAGAGTTTGTGGAACATGTTTTTTCAGAACTCCATGCTTGGTTTATTGCTCTTCCAGAACTTCAAGAAACAGAAGAAACAGTGCTTGATCATGAAAAAGAAAAGCTCGCCAAACTTGTCTCCGGCTGGCTTTTATCTAAACTTGGAGGTCTCTTAAGCGAACGTGCCATCGACATACGCACAATGAAGATCAACCCTGAAAACTTTGCTGAATTCATTACTTTGATCTCCACACGAAAACTCAATAACACCGCAGGACTCAAAGTTCTCAACGCCATGTTAGACGATGGAGATGACCCAACACACATCATGGAAGAACAGCGTTTAGGTCGCATGGATGATGAAGGAACCCTGGCAGAACTGATTTCCTCCACCATAGAAAGCTACCCTGTAGAAGTAGCACGCTATCGTGCAGGCGAGGAACAGATCCTTCAATTCCTTATCGGAATGGTCATGAAAGCTTCAGAAGGAACAGCAGATCCAGGAATCGCCAAAAACATGCTGCTTGTGGCATTAAAAGCAGAGTAAACGCAAAAACCCACCGAATGGTGGGTTTTTGGGTAACAAGCTACCGGCAAAGCCGGTAGCGTCAGGAAAGCCCCTGCAAAGGGGCTAGACCCACCTCATCTCGAGTTGATTACCTTCTTGCGTCTTATCTT
>LBWG01000007.1 GCA_000993535.1 Candidatus Uhrbacteria bacterium GW2011_GWF2_39_13
AGATAAGACGCAAGAAGGTAATCAACTCGAGATGAGGTGGGTCTAGCCCCTTTGCAGGGGCTTTCCTGACGCTACCGGCTTTGCCGGTAGCTTGTTACTTGATAATGTCTTGAATTTTGACTTTTGCTGATTTTTCTTGTAGTCTTTTGGCAAAACTAAGACACCGCCCGCAAGGCGGTGTTTGCTTACACTCTTAACTATGACTAACAACACGACAGTCATTCGATTTGAAAATGTCTCTTTTGGGTATGATGACGATAATCCCATTTTGGATGAGGCAAGTTTTTCTGTTCCTGAAAATGGAAAGTTTACGGTCATGGGGCAAAACGGAGCAGGGAAGAGCACGATTTTTAAACTCATCACAGGCGAGCTTAAACCAGACGAGGGAAAAATTCACTTGCCTTTGAATGCGACGACCGCTACAGCTAAACAGGTCATGGCTCGTGAACATCTGAACGAGACGGTTTTAGAATTTTTTGCTCATGCGTTTGCGGAAAAAAAATATGATCTTGATCGCAGAATTCAAAACATTCTTGATACCGTTAATCTCACAACACCATTTGATAAAAAAATTGGAGAGTTTTCTGGTGGACAACAGGCACGATTGTTACTGGCGTATGCCTTGATTCAAGAACCAGATATTTTGCTTTTAGACGAGCCAACCAATAATTTGGATCGTGATGGAATTGATCATCTCACCACTTTTTTGATCATGTATGAAAAGACGGTATTAGTGATTTCTCATGATGCGGATTTTTTGAATGCCTTTACAGAAGGCGTCCTTCATTTGGATGTGTTTACCGGAAAAGTCGAGAAATACGATGGAAACTATACAGACGTGGTTGTAGAGATTTCCGCGCGAGTGGAACGAGATCGAATGCTCAACGCACGTCTTTTAAAAGACATTCAGGATCGAAAAGACAAGATCAATTTTTTTGCACACAAAGGTGGAAAGATGCGAAAACTTGCGAGCAAGCTTCGAGATCAGGTTGCCGATGATGAAGAAAATATGGTTGATGTAAAACGTGATGATAAGACGATTAAAGATTTTACGATTCCGGCCCAACCGTTTACGGATGTGATCGTTCACCTCACATCCGTTAAGGTGATCAAGAATCATGAGGCTCATGAAGTCGCGCTGGATCTCAAATTACGTAGAGGTCAACATCTTTTTGTTTCTGGTCCAAACGGTATTGGGAAAAGTACCCTGTTGCGGACCCTTTTTGAAGGAGTAGATCCTGGAGCCAAAATTACACTGGGAGTTCAGGTTGGATATTATCGCCAGGATTTTTCTGGTTTGGATTTTGAACAGACCGCCTATCAAGCGCTTGAATCGGTGATGGGAGTTCCCAATAACGAGACATTGCGTCGTACCGCTGCTCAGTTTCTTTTTGATTCAGACGCTCTGCGCACAAAAGTGGGTGCGCTTTCTGAAGGACAAAAAGGGCTCCTTTGTTTTGCCCGTTTTGTTCTTCAAACTCCAGGACTTCTTATTTTTGATGAGCCAACAAACCATATTAACTTCCGCCATCTTCCGGTGATTGCTCGAGCTTTGAATGAATATGAAGGAGCGATGATTGTCGTCAGTCACGCAGAAGAATTTGTTGGTAGCATTCGTTTTGATCAAGAATTGGATCTCTCCACAAAGGTTTCTTCTTAAAGATATGTTTGCTCCTACTGTTATTTACGAAGACAACCATTTGTTAGTGGTTGAAAAACCGATCAACATACCCGTCCAAGAGGATGCCAGTGAGGATCCAGATTTGCTGACATTGCTTAAACAATGGATTAAAGAAAGAGATCAAAAACCCGGCAATGTGTTTCTTGGGCTTGTTCATCGTTTGGATCGTCCTGTGGGAGGCGTGATGGTTTTTGCGAAAACCTCTAAAGCGGCTTCTCGGCTTGCCAAGCAGATGTATGCTCGGACGTTTGAAAAAGAATATCTTACCGTTGTGCGAGGCGTGCCAATGTTTGCCTCTGGAAGGCTTGTCCATTGGTTGCTCAAAGATGAAGATACAAATATCGTCCATTGTGTGCCTGAAGGAACGCCTGATGCCAAGCGTGCTGTTCTTGAATATGAATGTCTTGAAACACAGGATGGTTTAAGTCTTATCAAGATTCAATTGGAAACAGGCCGTTCGCATCAAATTCGTGTTCAGATGGCTGAAATTGGATGCGTGATTTATGGAGATCAAAAGTACGGAGTTTGTGTGAACGAGCCTGGTCAACAGTTAGCTCTTTGGTCCACAAACATTCGTTTTTTCCATCCAACAAAAGATGAACCAATGATGTTTACAAGTATTCCACCAAAAAAATATCCCTGGAATCTTTTTGCTGATCATCCGGAACTTCTTTAGATTGAAGCGTCCGGATTTTTATTCCCCATTTACATAAAACCTCTGACCCCAGAAGGAGATGAAATAGTAATCTTCTGCGCAGGCGTCTACGTTTGCACCAAACGGCACCCAACGGACATTCAAGCAGGATCCGTCGCAGTCGCAGGTGTTTTTCGGTTTTTTGAAATTTTCAGCGTCGTTTCCACGGAAAAATTTACTTTCCATAATGTTTTCTCCATTATCCATCCAAAGCCATGGACTTGCGAAGGCGAGAGCGAAGAGAATGGTGGCACAGAGACTGATGATGATTTTTTTCATACGTATGGATTTACGATTTTTCTTGTGATGTTTCTATCAGTGCGAATCGTTGAACATCTGTTCCATTTACGATGACGGTTTCAAGAAACATCGTCTTAGGCCGCACCCAGAGCGCTTGATCTCCATAGATTTCGTCGGCGTAGAGTGCTTGATAAACCACCAATTCTTCTAATGTTTCGCTATGGCGTGCTGTGCCGATGACTTCATAGAGACCGCCTTTATAATGTTGGTATGTGCCTGATTTCATAATTAAGAGATTTTATTTTTCAAAATCATACCTAAACAAATAGATCTGTCCGTCGCCCAGACTGCGCCAGTCGCTGGCGGTTGTCTTAGCCGTCTCGATAATGCGCGGGGCGTCCCACCAGTAGCTGTTGACGAGGAAGAAAAGCGTGTTTACGTCTCCATGCATAGGAACAAGAGCAAGCGCTTGTTGGGCGGTTTCGCGCGTTGGGTGATCGTTCATGGCAAGGAAGTATTGGTACAATTTTTCACCGGTAGGAATGGGATAGAAAAAAAGGTCGCCGTAATAACGAAATCCGATTTCCTGGATGGCCCCGGCGGAAACAGATTGGTTGGCAAGAACCAGATAGGGCTTATCTTGGGCGAGCGTTTCCACAAGATGCACGGCATCAATGTCCGCCTGGCTTACGTTAAATCCTCGATTGGTTTCATAAGCGTCCCGTCTTGGATAACTTAAGTAGAAATGGCTTCCCATCATGACAACCAAAAGAAAAAGCACTCCAGTGCGCAGAACAAACGGCTGCTGTTTGATATTTACGAATACATGTCCAAGTCCCAAAATAACCAACGGAGCTAAGAAGAAGAGAATCAGTGGGAGTAGGCGATCGGCGTAATTAGAACGTTCGTAATTAATGAGAAAAGTAAATTCAAGAAGTCTGGACATGATGAAATAGTTCACGCCAAGAGCTACGACCATGATCAACAGAATTCGAAACCGACGAGAGAGATCTGTGCGGTATTCCAACCAAGCAAAACCAGCAATGACAAAAAACAAAAGGAATGCGTTGAAACCGTAGAGATAGATAAGATCTAACACAGGATCAAACCGATTTTCAAAAAAGATGGTGAGATTAAGTCCCTTGAGCCAGCTCAGAGGATTTAACGCGCTCCAGTTTATTCCCAGAGTTTGTCCACTGATGAGTGCGTTTGCCACAAAACTTAATGGAAGCACGATGCAGGAAAAAGCAATAAGACAGACTCGAATGATTTTATTTGTTTTGGGAGTACGGGGGTTGGTTCTGCTTGGGTCGGTCATCAGAAGCATAAAATAGAGCCCTGCAGGAATACCAGCAATAGGGTGAATGAGAAATGTGGCGAATGTTGTCAGACCAAGCACACCCAGGCGCGGGTGTTCCTTCTCAAACAGATAAGGAACAGACGCGAGAATTCCAAGCAAAATCCAAAGATTCGCCAGAGCTTGTGGGGTCGTCACGATAAATTGTGAGAGAGGAAGCAGGAATAGACCTGACAGGCATAACATGGACTCAGAACGAGTACGCAGAATATGTACGCACGCAAAATACCAAGCCATGGGGAGCAGAAGGGCCGTTAATACCGGAACAAGAAAGGTATCGGTCAGATCAATCGAAAGGTCAAATCCGTGATGAAGGAATAACACCAAAACATACTGGCCAATATAATAAAAAGGTTTTGGGGTGATCGTTCCAAAATTTGCAAGATGGACTTCCGTTGCTTTGTGAATAAATGAGTCAAATCCAAATCCAATAGGGAACACGATAGCGACAATACTTACGGTGGCAAATAAAAGACCGCAAACAAAGGTCAATGAGAGAGCCCGTTCTTTTCCTCGCCACAAGAGGGCAAGAATGAGCGCTGTCATGAGCAGATAGATAATAAAGATGTTTGTTGGCAGGCGTTCCCATACAGAACGAACAGCTTCTGTGATAGACGCATTTCCCAGTGTGATAAAAAACAACACGAATAAAAAGAGATAAAGACTGGAAACGAGCCAAACAATAGAAGGAATACGGTGGTGTTTTTCATGCCAGAGATCATGTAAATGATTAAAAACCGTTTTTGTTTGGAAACGTTTTGTGATCCAAAGCATGATTGGTACAGTTAGAAGGATGACAATCGAAATGAGAGTCGGTGTAACCTGCCAAACGTAATAGGCAAAAGTCAGAACAATGAGAATGCAGGAAAGTAATGTCCAAAACCCAATCCACCAGCGTAAAATAGCTTTTTCAGAAAACACGAGGACTCCACCCAATTCCCAACCAAACACAACGGCGTAACAAATAAATAAAACAGATCCTAAGATTGCACAGTGCCAAATAGAGTTATTTAAAACAAAAAAAACTAGAAACAGGATACAAAAAATGGTAAGCTCAAAACGTCGTAGCATAAAAATTTCTAGGATTACATTATCACTTTACCATATGTTTGAGCGCAATCCGCAAAAGCTGTTTCCGCACGATCATCTCATGCGCTATACCGTGATTCCTTTGATTCCAACATTCATCACACCCAACATGGTCACGGTGTTTCGGATGATCATGACTCCTGTTGTCCTTTGGTTTTTATATCTTGAGCAGTTCACGATCGGTGTGCCGATTTTTTTGTTTGTTGCTTTTACCGATGCCATGGATGGCTCGTTGGCTCGTTTGCGTAATCAAATTACCCAATGGGGGACATTTTACGATCCGCTTGCAGATAAAATCCTTATTAGCTCTGTGATTTTGTTGGTGGTGGTTCAACATGTCAATGTTATTTTTGGAGTGTTGATTCTTGGCATTGAAGCTCTTCTTTTGATTGGAGGATGTATTAAAAAAATGAACGGAAAAATTATAGGGTCGAACATCTTTGGTAAAACAAAGATGTTTCTTCAGGTGACTGGGGTTTTACTCCTGCTGATTGCTCTTTGGGCAGGGTTTGATTTGTTTATTCCTCTTTCTGTTGGAACGCTTTCCCTTGCGATCGTTTTTGCCGTGATCAGTCTTTTTACCTATGGTCTTTAACAAAACAGAGGTCTCAATAGATCGTTGGAGAAAGATCGCTCTGATCACTATTACCTGTGTTTTTTTTCTTGGAAGTTTAATTCTCGTTAATTGTTCTTTTCTTTTTGTCTCTCCTGATGAAACAGCGAATGCTTATTTTGCAGAACTTTTTGCACAGTCTGCTTCATTTCAAGGTCCTTATAATGAATTAGCAGATGAATTTGATCGAATTCATCCTCGCAGTACGGTAAATAATCACGGACAGCTTTTGCCTGGGAGTTTTTTGGGACTTTCTTTTTTATACGGAATCATTTCGATCGTGTTTGGGAAATGGGTTTTTTGGATTTTGACACCTCTTGTTACGATAGGTACGGCTTATGCATGGAGAAAACTGATCGCTCAATGGACAAACGAACAGATTGGGGCGATAACGTTTATTTTATTTTTGATTCATCCTGCAGTTTGGTATTACACCGCGCGTGGAATGATGCATAACGTTTTGTTTCTCGATTTGTTTATTTTAGGGTGTTGGATGTGGATGGTGCGACCTATCGCACGTAAAATGGGAGATTTGAACATGACCTCTGTTTCTTTAGATGATTTTTTTGCAGGTTTGCTTTTTGGATTGGCTCTATTTGTTCGTTCTAGTGAAGTCCTTTGGATTGCGGTTCTTTTGTGTTTGTCGATTTTGATTTGGTGGCGCTCGCTTGTGTGGCGTCGTTTGCTAGTGGGCTTGTGCGGATTATTTTTGGGGTTAGGATTCTTTTTTGTGATGAATACTTTAAGCTACGGCCATCCATTGACTACAGGCTATACATTTCAAGTCTTTTCACCACAAGTACTTTCTCAACAACAATTTTTTGATATGGAAACGCTGGCAGACACGGTAACCGTTCTTCCTTTTGGATTTCATCCTAAAGTCGCTTGGCAGCATTTTTCTTCTTATGTTGTAGAAATGTTTTGGTGGTTAAGCGTGTTGGTATTACCAGGATTTTTTATTCTGTGGTCACAAAAAACAGGCCGATGGACACTCCGATGGGCACTGATTCTTTCTTTGTTGGTCAGTGTTTGGTTGGTATTGATGTATGGCAGCTGGGAGATTCATGATAATCCTGACTCAACACAAACTACGATGGCTAATTCCTATGTTCGATATTGGCTTCCTTTATATGTTTTTTTAACACCCATAATGGCTGCGACGATTTATTGGGTGTCTCAACGTGGTCGCTCTCTTTTTTCTAAACGTCTTATAACAATTTCATTTATTCTTTTGATTCTTGGATTTAATGTGAGAACGGTGTTTTTACAAGGTCAAGATGGTCTTCTAAAAATGCGTTCCCAATTACAACATTCAGAATCTATTCAAGCTTCCGTATTACGATATACCTCACCAGGGAGCGTTATCATCGTCGATCGTTCGGATAAACTTTTTTTCCCACACCGGCAGGTTTGGTATCCTTTACGAGATGAAGCAACCTATGCAGCCATGCCAAGGCTCGTTGAGAAAACACAACTGTATTATTATGGAATTACTTTTCCGCAAGCGGATATAGAGTATCTCAATACAGATCGTCTTAAGAACCTCGGTCTTCAGATTGAACTGATTGAAACATTCCAACAAGAGTCTCTTTATCGTATTTCTTCTTTTTAAATTTCATGTTTATTCTCCGTTTTCTACAATTGGTGATCATCAGTGTTCCCATTGCGCTTTTTCTTTGGTTGGGAAATCAGTGGTTTATTCCCTCTGGCATGTTTAAGATTTCTCATATGGTTGGAGAATCGTCGCCGTTTATTGATGAACTCAGACCAGAAACCCGAGTTGGTTCTGTTGAAAAAAGTGAACAAGGAGAATCGATTCAATCTCTTTTTGCAGATCCGGTCTTTTTTTTCCTTCACCCGCACCGAGTTTTTAGTAAAATCAATCTGGAAGTTTGGTTTCAAAATGAATCCCTTCCGTTGATTGAACTGGGAGCCTTGTCAAAAATCCATCCGGACGTGTACACACTTGCCCCTCTCCAGAATCGAATCATCGACGATTCTTCTTGGAATCGGTTAGAAAAAAATGGACTCGTTTTACTTCAGCGTCAAAAAAACTACGATTCATTAGACGATTTTTTTGCGAATCCTCCTGAACGGAATCAGGTCGCTATTTATCGAACTTCGTTTGAAAATCCATATCGTCTTCCAACATATCAACCTATAGACAAGACACAGATGATTGATGTTTCTTTGAGAGGACATCACGAATTTAAAACATATATTAAAAATGAGACCCTTTTTTTTCGCTTCTCTTTTATGGATATGAATCGGGACGAAGGGGAGGATGTTACGCGTTTGACGGTTTTTAACGAATTAGGGCAGCCTGTTGCCGAGGTGCGTGCCTCAGATGATGAAAACGTAAGCGATGATGCTCATGTGGTAGATGGACTCAGAACCATCGAACTTCGGACAGAGGGTTTATCAGAGGGTGTTTATAAAGTCGTTATGGATGCGCCGCGTGATATTTTTTTCCGAAAGATAGAAACATCTCAACAAAAAATACTTTTTTTAAACACTCTTTTTATTGGGGATGAAATTGGGTATCGAGAACCTGGCCAAGGAGCCACCTTTTATACTCAATCACAGCGACTGCGCTTTCAGACGCGACACGCAGAGGGCATTCAGACAATTCACTCAGGTGGGAGCACTCTCACGATTGCCCAGCCTTATGAGTGGCACACTCTTTCTTTGGATGGGGAAGGACTCCAATCCATCACCCTTCCTACAGGAGATGTAGAAATTGTTACCGAAGGTGGGATGTCATTTTCAAAAGATCAATTTTTTCAACCAGATCCTCCAACACTCAATGCGTATACGTCCTTGGATGAGATGGGAGTCGATTATGTGTTAGCCCGTTATGTATCTCCACGTTTAGAAGGGGATTGGTGGGTTGCTCATGTGGAATTTCCAGTAAGTATTCTGTATATAGATGACCAGACATGGAAATTTAGTTTTTCAACGCCAGGTATTGAAGAGATGAATACTGATTGGAAGATTCATCAAATCAACGCTCTGTTATATCGTTAATGTATGAGATGGTTTGAGACAAAAAAAAAGGCGATAGAACTATTGACTCGAACAGGATTTTTGACCTGTCTTATTTCTTATATTCTGTTTTGGTTTACAGATTTTTTGATTCCAGGTTTTGTTTCTCGTTATTTTTCTGTTCACGTTTTTTTGCTTATCGCCTTGGTTTGTGGTCTCTTATGGTCTCATGTCATTGAAACCTATACGCAACACCCGCGATTGCGACGTTTTGTGGTCTCTTCTTTGGGTCTTTTGCTTGCTCTGTTAACATGGAAGTTCACTTTCGGGTTAGGATTTGAACGTTTTTTTCTAGTTATGGTAGTCTTTTTTACTCCAAGTCTTCTTTCTTTTTTTCTTAACGACCCAGTATGAAAATTCTTTTAACAGGTGGCGCAGGATTCATGGGATCTAACATGATCCACTATCTTCTTCGTGAATATCAAGATATTGAAGTGATCAATTTTGATGATTTGACGTATGCAGGGAATTTAGAAAGTTTGACGGACGTGGCCCAAGACCCACGCTACACATTTGTAAAAGGAAATATTATCGATACAAACGCTGTGGAGACTGCTATTCAAGGAGTCGATGTGGTGATTAATTACGCTGCAGAAACTCATGTCGATCGTTCTATTTTAGATCCTCGTGCCTTTATCGATACGAATATCTATGGCGTTTATAATATTTTGGAAGCCGTACGCAAACACAAAATTCATCGCTATATACAGATTTCTACAGACGAAGTGTTCGGAGCTGTCCTAGAAGGAGAAAGTGATGAACAGTCCAAGTTTGAACCTCGCTCGCCTTATTCTGCTTCAAAAGCAGCCGGGGATCATTTATGCGCGGCGTACGCCATTACCTACGGAGTTCCGGTCATTGTTACGCATTCCTGTAATTTTTACGGCCCCTATCAGTTTCCAGAAAAGCTCATTCCTTTGTTTACCATGAACTTGATTGAGGGAAAGAAGGTTCCTGTTTATGGAGATGGCCAGCAAGTACGAGAGTGGATCTTTACCCATGATCATTGCCGAGCCGTTGACGTCATCATGCGCAAAGGCAATCCAGGTGAAATTTACAATATTGGAACAGGATATCGTGTGCCTAATTTGGAGGTTATCAAACAAATGCTTGATCTCACAGGGCGTGGAGAGGAAGCCATTGAATACGTGCTAGACCGTCCGGGGCATGATCGTCGGTACGCCGTGAACTCAAATAAATTAAGAACCGAACTTGGTTGGGAACCTCAGGTAAGTTTCGAAGAAGGTCTTGCAAAAACAGTGGAATGGTACAAAAACAATCCAGATTGGATTAACCGTTGTCGGACAGGGGAATACAAAGAATATTATTTAAAACAGTACGGCAATAAATAAAAAACCACCCGTCTCGTAAGAGGGTGGCTCGGAGATTGGAAGAGAGGGGATTAGGCGAAAATCATCAAGGAACTGATGATTATCACTGCGACAAAAGCGACCGCATGTGCGATGGCCCAGTCGTCGACATCCCAATTTCCCTTGGGATTGGGTTCAATGAGGGTGTATTCTTTTTCACCGAAGAATCCACCACCTCGTTTGGTCATAACTCGTCGGGGAAAACACAGACGTCTGTAAGACCACAGAAGTGTCAGAGATGTCAGAAAAAAGAACGGAACGCCGACGATGGCTCCCATGAGTTTTTTGACGACGACGATCATGTCGTCCCCCATGATTTTCCAGGCGATCATCGCCATCGTGAACTGGCCTACGTCCGTATCGGCAAATTTTGCCACTTCGGTGTTCACGGCACCGAGAGCCCCAGATACACCTTCGCCGATTTCTTTGCCGATGCCGGCATATTTGCCAGCTTGCTCGAGGTTGGTCAGAGCTTCCCCAGCCTTGATCTGCGCGATCTGACCTTCTGTCAGCTGACTCGCGGGCACTACATAGGTTACCCCCCCCTGTTCCTGAGCCATCACCATGAATGATGAGCAAAGCATGAGCGCGGTCAACAACATCATTACGATCCTGGACATGACTTCTCCTTAATTCTCCCCTTTGGTTGTTTTTACTGACGATAGTGGGAGGATCGAGACTATCTTAAAAAAGCTTTTTTGTCAATATTGTTACTAAAATTATGAAAATTCTCATTTTTGGAAAAGGATATATGGGGGAACGCTGTGCGAGGGTATGGGCAGATGAAGCTATACTTTCTGAAGTACACATTAAATCCGTCGAAGACGCTTTAGAGGAAATTCAGCGCCATCAGCCAGACGCGGTTTTCAACGCGGCTGGGGTAAAAGGGAAACCTAATGTGGATTGGTGTGAAGATCATCCGTTTGAGACGATTCAGGGAAATACGCTGATGCCTTTGCTTTTGGCTTATGCATGCCAACAAGCTGGGGTGTATTTGTTGCACATGGGATCCGGATGTATTTTTTACGGAGATTCTCATCATGAAGATAAAGCGTGGAGAGAGGATGATTTTGGTAATCCAACTCCTGTGTATTCACGCAGCAAATGGGCCGCGGATTTGGCACTTTCAACCTTGCCCAACGTCGGCATCGCGCGCATTCGCATGCCTATTGACTGGATGCCTGCTCCTGGCAATTTGATCGACAAGCTCGCTGCGTTCCCTAAAGTGATTGACGTAGAAAATTCCGTGACGATCGTCGATGACATGGTGGACGTATTTTACCAATTACTGCAAAAGCAAGCTCCAGGCATTTTTCATGTCACAAATCCAGGCACTATGCGCCACCGAGATTTGATTGAGCTTTACGAAGAACTAGTGGATCCAACTCATACAAACGAATGGATTCCAAATGAAGAATTAGTCGCCAAGGGTCTAGCAACCAAAGGACGATCAAACAACAAGCTATCTTCGGAAAATTTAGCAAAGTTCGGAATCTCCATGAGACCTATCGAAGAAGCCCTACGAGAGACGCTGGAAAAATACGCCGCAGCCAAGAAAGAAGAAGAGCACGGTTGCGGAAACGGTGACAATTGTTGTGGCGGCGGATGTTGTGAAATAGGCGAGGGAGAGTGCTGTTAGCGAGTTTCCTCCTCATATTCCCTGGGCGAGGAGTCATCGACGAGTCGAAGGGTGCAGACGTATTTTCTCTTTGAATCCGCTAAGAGGCCTATTCATTGACGCGAAGAAATCTGCTTATTATACTAAGTTATAATATGACTGAAGAAAATATATCTTATAGCTCTACCCAGGCAAGGAAGATTGTTGCTGAATATATTGATCAGTCAGCTTTGCGTTTGACCAAGAGATTAAAAAAGGCCTATTCGGAACAAAAAAAGCAGACCGTCAAAGTTCGGTCGTATGTTTAAGATCTATTATCGGGAGGCGGTTATTTCAGCTATTACAAGCTTCATTCGTGCATACGAAGAAGCTTTTTTTGAACTCTATCGAGATAGTGGTTTAGTGACGGAACAACAAATCATTGAAAACTATCGACGTTCAGCTCAAAAGTTGAACGAGCAAATCTTTTCAGAAATCGAAAACTATTTGAGTGTAAGACATGTACTCGGAAGGAAAGAACACAGACAATGGCATGAGTTTACATTTTACGTTGGAAGTCGTTTGGTAACAGTTTATTACACGACCGAGGATGCAGAAGCATTGAGAATAGTTGAAATGATTGGGATTGAACGAAAGCCGATTATCTTTTAATGAATTGAGGAGTTGGCAAAAAAGATTTAAATCAAATTGACTTTTTAAAAGGAAAAAGAGTAAAGTCGACCTACTATGAAAGCTCTTATTGCTGCAGGAGGTCACGCAACACGATTGCGGCCGATTACTTGGACACACAATAAGCATATCATTCCACTGGCCAATAAACCGATGCTTTGGTATGTCTTGAAGAAAATCACTGATGTCGGGATTAAGGACATTATTATCAATGTCAATCCTGGAGACGTGAAGTATATGAGTGACCATTTAGGAGATGGTTCTGAATTCGGGGCTCATATTACTTATTTAGAACAACGCGGAGGAGCCAAAGGTTTAGCGCATGTGGTTGCAAACGCAGAAGAATATCTCAAGGGCGAGCGCTTCCTTTTTTTCTTGGGAGATAACATCATTTTGGGAAGTATCAATCAGTTTGTTGACCGATTTGAACGAGAACAGCTCGATTGTATGATTGCTCTTTCACATGTGAAGGATCCACATCGTTTTGGAGTCCCAGAATTTAATCCAGATGGAACCCTTAAACGCACCATTGAAAAACCTAAAGATCCTCCTTCTTCCTTTGCTGTGACAGGAATTTATCTTTTCAACGAAAAGTTTTTTGACGCGTATAAAACGATCGAGCCATCCGAGCGCGGTGAGTATGAAATTACCGATGTTATTACTTGGTATATCCAAAATGGGAACGTCGGGCACGAAGAAATTACAGGCTGGTGGAAGGATACCGGCACACCTGACGCTTTGATCGAAGGGAACGCGTCGATTATGGACGACACGCCTCGTGAAGAATTTTGTGTCAATTGTCAGCTACACGAAGATACTCAAATTCAAGGACCTGTTTCTATTGGAGTAGGAACAATCATTTCTGCCGATTGTCTTATTCGTGGGCCTGTTGTTATTGGAAAGGAATGTAAGATTGTCTCAAGTTATATCGGTCCATACACTTCCATTGGAAACAATGTCGAGATTACGAATTCAGAAGTAGAACATTCTATTTTATTTGATGGAGCCAAGATTGATACGACCCGTCGAATTGTGAACAGTCTGATCGGACTTAATGCTCATCTGGTTGATTGTAAGCGTTCGCACCCAAAAAGCGGTCATAGACTTATTATTGGTGATAACAGTTTTGTAGAGTTATAAAAAACAAGAATTTGGCTCTTGTTTTTTAGTTTTGTAATGGTCTTTGATACCAATCCCATTCAGAGAGTTTTTGTTGAAATAGATGGAGAGTCTTTTCTTCCTTATCTATCCAGAAGATCCCTGGTAATTCTTTTAGAAGAACCGTTTGAGCAAGAATATGAGCACCGTCGAGGGTAAGTGCAATAGTGTTCCCATGAGATTGATAGAGAACCGTTTTTCCTTCTGGATACCATTCTAGATGAGTAATAGGCTGACTCAATCGCAAAAGAGTGTTTGTTTCATGATTGGTTTGAGCATACTGCTTAATATCATAACCACTTGAATAAAGCAGAGTCTCTCCGGAAACATCCCATTTCCACAAAGAGGCTTCTTCATTAAAGAGAATAGGTTGTTCTTTATTGGTAGGGTCAATCAGAATAAGTCGATTTCGATGGTCATCATGCACACCGATCAGATTTTTAGGAGTTTCTACGAAAGTATATTCCCCGAGTGGAAGATACGTAATAATAGAAGCTGTTCCACTATCTTGGTAAGAGACAACGGTCTTAGTATGGCTCTGCGAAAGAGTAACTTCGTGTTCAGAGTAGCTCATGATATTTGAAGCTTTAAATGACAGAGGTGTTTGTTTTTGTGTTGAGAGAGAAAAACGCGAGATTTGATCTTCTGAAAGCAGATAAAGTTGATCATTTTTACCCACATCCCACCAGATACGATCAATAGGATGTTCGGTTTCCGGGAGTTCAATCAGTTCTCCACTATTAACATGTGAAATCGTCATTTGAATTTGTGATTCTTTGTGACGTTCAAGTGACAGAAAGGTTCCTTCTGCTGACCAAGAGAGGTTATAGCTACTTTTTGGATCATAAGGAAGTCGCATGAGAAGTTTTTTTTGAACATCTCCAACATGCACTCGCCAAACCTCAAGCCATGAACTTTCTTGTGTAATATAAGCGAAACTATCCGTTTTTGGATTGATCGACAGACTCATCGGACTGATGATTTTTTCTTGTGTAGGCTGCTCATCTAAAAATAAGACAATATCATTGAGAATACGTGCTTCCCGACTCAAAAAAGAAAGTGAAGTTTCCCAAGGGAGATAACTTGTTTTTTGAAGTTGAATGAGATGTTCTCCAGGGACAATGGTATTGGTGACTATAGGAGTTCGATCTGCAGAAGGTATTTTATCAATAAAAACAACAGCATTTCGAGGAATGCTTGAAATATTCAAGATAGCCGTGTGAACGATTCTTCCATGGGAAAGATCAAAACGGTAACCAGCGGTATACAGGACAATCAAAGGGGCTGAAATGAGAAAGGCAAACAAAAAGACAAGGAAGAGAATAAGACGAAAGGGTTTGGACATATCAGATTCTATTGTATATCCTGTAGACATCTATGGCGATAACATCACGATTTTTTCCGCGTTCTTTCTCCTTGCTTGTTCTTTGTTTGGTAACCATCATTACCTTCAGTCTTGGATTTTTTATTGGAGAATCCAGAGGCGTTCAATCGGTTGTGCCACAAGGACAAGGACAGGTATTGGGTCAGGATGAGGTTCCATCTTATCTCCAAGAAGATATTGATTTTAAGCAGTTTTGGAATATTTGGAGTTTAGTGAAAGAAGAATTTTATCGTCAACCTGTTTCAGATATTGATTTATATTATGGAGCACTTAAGGGTTTGGTGGCAGGGCTAGATGATCCTTATTCTGTATATTTTGATCCAGAAGAAGCTGCAGAATTTGCTGCCAATCTAGAAGGTTCTTTTGAAGGAATTGGAGCAGAGATCGGGATTAAAGATGACAAGCTTCAAATCGTTGCTCCTCTTAAGGGGATGCCTGCGGAACTTGCTGGTCTTCTTCCTGAGGATTGGATTGTGATGATTGATGGAACAGAAACAACTGGTATGAGTGTTGAGAAAGCTATTTCGCTTATTCGAGGAGAAAAAGGAACGGAAGTTGTTTTAACCATTAGTCGTGAAGAAACAGATGAATTAATGGAAATTTCTCTTGTTCGAGATAAAATTGTGGTTGATAGTGTTAAATGGATGACAGATGGACAAAATGTCATGACCATTTCTATCTCTACGTTTAATCATGATACGTCAGCTCTTTTTACTCAGGCAATACAACAAGCTCTTGAACAGAATGTTGTGGGTATTATTCTTGATTTGCGCAGTAATCCAGGAGGATTACTTACCACAGCCATTGATATTTCCTCAGCCTGGGTTGGTTATGATCCTGTTGTGATCGAGCGCACAAAACAAGAGGCTAATACTTTTAAAGGAATTATGCCGCCACGTATTCAGGGTATTCCTACTGTTGTTCTTGTGAACGGTGGAAGTGCTTCTGCTTCTGAAATCGTTTCAGGTGCTCTGCAAGATTATGGATATGCCGTGGTTGTGGGAACCCAAACATTCGGAAAGGGTTCTGTACAAGATTATCAACAACTTCCCGATGGATCCTCTGTAAAAATTACAACGGCTGAATGGTATACTCCAAAAGGACGCACCATTAACAAAACAGGTATTTCTCCAGATGTTGAGGTCCCTTATTCTTTGGAAGAGTATAAAGCAGGGATTGATCCTCAACATGATGTTGCTTTAGAGATTATTTTTGGAACCTATGAGCCAAAACAAGATGCGAGTCAAGAAGTCGATGCCACAAAAGATCCAACAACGGGTATCAACTAGACAGGTTCCTGAACGTTCTTTAAAAAAGGAACCAGTTCAACGAGAAGTATCTGCTGGAGGTATTGTTTTTCGTAAAGTAGGTAATACGATTTCTTTTGCGGTTATGAAAGATTCTTATGGGAAGTGGACATTTCCCAAAGGTCATGTGGAATTAGGTGAGGATTTAGAGGAAGCAGCCGCCCGTGAGACTCTTGAGGAATTAGGATTAGAACAAATTCGTTTATTGGATTATCTTGGGAAAATTGATATTTGGTTTCGGGATAAATTCTATAAAAAAGGACAGCTTATTCATAAAGATATTCATTATTATCTTTTTCAAACGCTTGCTGAGAGTGAACTTCATCCCGATCCTGAAGAACATGTCTATGAGGCAAAATGGGTCTCGTTGAGTAAAGTTGAGCGTGTCTCAAGTTATGCGGATATGGTTCCTATTGTGAAACGGGCTATTGAGATTTTGAAACAAACTCAAAAATAATCCATTGTTTATGAAGTTGATGTTTAGTGGACGAGTAGAACGTGGAGAGGGGATGGCGACACGTTTGGGATGTCCTACAGCCAATATTGCTATTAAAGAAGGCCTTCTTATTCCAGGGTTTGGTGTTTATGTTGGTGAAACTGATTTGCAAGGTGTTCGATATCCTACTCTTATTTGTATTAGTGGTGGTCATACAGGATCAAATTTAAAAATGGAAGTCCATTTACTTGGATTTAATCAAGATCTGACAGGCAAGTATCTTCAGGTTCTTATTCATGAGAAATTACGTGACATCATTCCTTTTCCCGGAGAAGAAGAAATGGCTCGCATTATTCAGAACGATCTTTTTCAGGCTCAAGAATGGTTTAAACATACATCTGTGTCTGAATCATAAATAGAAATAGTTCTTCGAGGTTATAAACATGTGCAAGAAGCCCCTGTTTTCAAATATTTAAGCTCATGTTACTATTATCCACATAAAAATTAAGTTTTCTATTTTTATGGCAAAGATGACTAAGAGCCAATTCATGGCATCCTTTGGAGAGATGCTTGGTCTTTCAAAAAAAGAGGCAACAGAGAAGTGGGAGGCATTCGTCGAAATGGCTCTGAAAGAAGTTCGTCAAGGCGGGGAGTTTAATCTTCCAGGTCTTGGAAAGCTTATTAAAAAGACACGTGCAGCTCGTACAGGTCGAAATCCATTAACAGGTGCTTCTATCCAAATTCCAGCAAAGACGGTTGTTAAATTCCGTGTTTCAAAATCTGCAAAAGATTCCGTACTTTAATAAGAAATACAAAAGTCGCTCCTGTAGAGCGACTTTTGTATTTCATAGAGAATGTTCAGAGATAAAAGCTCCACAGTTATTCCCAGCAAATTTGCACTTGATCCATCCTTTAACTCATTTTTGCAGATTTATGATTATGAGTTCATTTGTTTTCTGCCTTTTAGGGCATCTCCTAAGGTTATTTCGTCTGCAAATTCCAGGGTTGCTCCTAGTGGAAGACCTCGAGCAAGGCGCGTGATGACTCGGCCTTGTGGGCTGAGTTGTTTTTGCAGGAAAAGCATCGTGGCTTCGCCTTGAACGGTAGGGGACAGAGCGAGGATCACTTCTTGAAGAGAAACATTTTTTTCTAAACGTTGTTGAAGCTCTCTGTAACGAATCGTGTCGGGTGTGATTCCTTCAATAGGATTTAAATTGCCTCCAAGCACATGATAGAACCCTTGATACATCCCCGTTGATTCTATGGTGGAGATATCTCGTGCTTCTTCTACGACGCATAATTGTGAAGGATTTCTTTTTGAATCCAGACAGATCTCGCAGGTTTCTCGTTCTGTATAGGTAAAACATAAACGACAGACATGGATGCGTTCTCCTAATTGAATCAATGCACGTGCCATGACTTCAAGATCACTGTTGGGTTGTTGTAAAAGATAAAACACGTAACGCAGGGCAGTTTTTGGACCTACTCCTGGAAGACGAGCAAAGGCAGCAACAAGATTTGAAATAGGTTCTGGGAACCGACGCACAAATTATTCTCCTGTTAAATTTTTTAGCATGTCTAACCCACCCATATCTTGCATTTTTTTAGCCAACTTCATTTGAAATTTGATTCCTGTGGCATCTTTCCACGCTTCTTTTATTGCTTCTTCAAGTTTTGATTTATCTGAAAGCATGGATTCATCAATAGAGACTCCAACAAGATCACGATTTCCGTTGACCGTCAGTTTTACCTTACCCCAGGCAGCAGAACCTTCCTGTACAACCGTTCCTAATTCATTCTGCATCATTTTGCCTTGTTTTTTTAAATTTTTGATGTGTTTCAATTTGCTGAACATACGATTTAATGTTTTGACCGTTAATGAGTTATAGAGGGATTTGGATCAATCGGTGGAGGGACCATCGTCTCACTCGTTCGTTGTCTAGATGCTGATGCCAGTGGAGCGAATCCGCTCGTTGATTCTTCAGAACTGGCAGGGATTGACATACCTGAGCGTAACTCCAGATTTTGAAAAGAGGCTCGTTTTTTATCAAAGAACAGACGTATCATCCCTGTAGGACCATTACGGTGTTTAGCAATATGGACTTCAGCAATACCTTGTTCTTCGGGCGGAACGTCTTCTGGACGATAATTTCGATCCGCCGCTTTTCGATAGATGAACAACACGACGTCTGCGTCTTGTTCTATAGATCCGGAATCTCGCAAATGGGAAAGTCTTGGAATCGCCGGTTTTGTCTGTTCTACAGCACGAGAAAGCTGGGCTAAGGCCAATACAGGGACATTGAGCTCTTTGGCAATCATTTTAAGTCCTCGGGAAATTTCTGAAACTTCCTGCACGCGATTGTCTGATCCTTTTTTGCTGCGACCTTCCATCAGTTGCAAATAATCTACCATAATCACCCCTAAACCATGTTCATTTTTGAGACGTCTGGCTTTTGTGCGCAATTGCATGACATTAAGTCCTGCTGCGTCATCAATAAAGATCGGTGCCTCAGAGAGTTCTCCCAGAGCGTTACCGATTCTTGGAAAATCATCATCACGGTCAGATAGGCGTCCTGTTCGTAGTTTCCAAAGATCAACGTTTGCCTGCGCACAAATCATACGGTCAACGAGCTGTTCTTTGCTCATTTCTAATGAAAAGAAACCGACCGGTAATTTGGTGTTTATCCCAATTTGACGAGCGATATCCAATGCAAGAGAGGTTTTTCCTACAGATGGTCGTGCTGCTAAAACGATAAGGTCAGATTTTTGAAGACCAGCTAACAAAGAATCAAGTTCTCGAAATCCTGTTGGAACTCCTCGGAGCTTACCCCTATCTCGATGAAGTTCGTCAATGCGATCAAAGGCATCATGTAAAACAGAACGAATAGAAACGAAGGTATTTTTGTTAAATTTTTCTGATACGTTAAACAATGCTCGTTCTGCTAAATCAAGACTAGCCTCTACGTCCTCATCTTCTTCATATCCAATGCGTGTAATTTCTGTGGCTGCTTCAAGTATTCTTCTCAGAGTCGCTTTTTTTTGTACGATATCCGCATAGTGCACAATGTGCGCTGAAGTGGGAACCATGTTGGATAACTCAACCAGATACGCACGACCGCCAACCCTCTGAAGAAGTCCTTGTTCTTCTAAACGATTTCCTAACGAAAGGATATCGATTGGATCATGACGCTCGTACAGCTGAAGGATTGCTTCATAAATTTTTTGGTGAGATTCCCGGTAAAAATCTTCTGCTCGAGCCCGATCAGCAATTTTAATCATGGCTTCCTTGTCGATAAGGAGGGATCCAAGAAGCGATTGCTCGGCTTCTAGATTTTGAGGAGGAATTCTCTGTTGTAAAGCCATAGTCGCAAGGCATCTTAACACGCGAGAGGCTCAGAGCAAATGCAATTCATGGTATAATTTGCGTCTAACGTGTGGATTCTTTTTTTCATGCGACACGCCTCTCTCCCTTTTTTTCGGTCTCTTGGCATGATGATCGGCGCTATGATCGGGGTTGGGGTTTTTGGTTTACCTTACGCGTTTGCTCAAAGTGGTTTTGGTGTTGGGTTATTGCAGCTGTTTGTTTTAGGAGTCCTTTTAGTGATTCTTCAACTCATGTTTAGTGAGGTGGTTGTTCAAACCCCAGGATCTCATCGATTGGTTTCTTATATAGGTCTTTATTTAGGTCCCGTTTGGAAGTGGGTGACTCTTCTTGCTTTTGCCTTAGGAATCTGGGGAGCCATGCTCGCTTACATGGTCGTTGGCGGAGAATTTCTTTACTCACTTCTTTTTCCTTTTTTGGGCGGTTCACCGTCCGTCTATGCGTATGCTGTGGCTGGTATTTCCTCTCTTTTTATTTTTGGTGGGTTAAAATACGTTTCTAAAATGGAGATTTTGATTATCTCTATTCTTCTTTTTCTCTTTCTGTTTATTATTCTGGCAAGTCTTCCTCATATTCAGTTGGAACATTATGCCACAATAGACCTTTCTCATTTTTTTGTTCCTTACGGTGTCATTCTTTTTGCTCTTGCGGGTTTAGGAATTGTTCCTGAAATTAAAGAAGTGTTGGGGAGTAATCATCTCCGACTTATGGCTCCTGTCATTATTTCCGGGATGTGCATCATTCTCTTCATCTATGCCTTTTTTTCTTTTGCTATTATCGGGGTCTCAGGACCGGCTACTACACCTACTGCTTTTGAAGGATTAGTTCCTTCTTTGGGAGAAACCTTCAGGATCGTTACGGCAATGTTGGGATCCGTCACTATTTTTTCTATTTATCTGATTTTAGGGATTGAGCTTTTAAACACCTTTAAATTTGATTTTCATCGAAGCCACCGATTTTCTTGGGTTTTAGTGTGTTTAGTTCCTATTCTTTTTTATTCTTTTGGATTTCGAGAATTTATTCACATCATTAGTTTTGTCGGAGGCGTCTTCGGAGGCATTTTGGGAATTCTTGTGGCACTCATGTATTGGGTGATGCGTCGAAGTTCTTTTTGCAAAACACATCATTGTCTTAATTTTCCAGCACCGCTTACATGGGCAATCATCGCAATTTTTTCTTTTGGTATCATTATCGAATGTCTCATGACGTTTAATCTTCTATGAATTTTTCCTCTTTTCGTATCATGTTAACAAAACGTTGGCTTGGATTTTTCGCCATTTTTTTTCTTGTCTGGTATCCAGTTTCTCTTCTGATTGTAAGCGCCTACGAGGTCACAGGCCAGCCGTTATTGTTCATTACTGGAAATGTCTTTACGCCTTTATGGACTCTGCTGGTGAGTTTTCTCTATTTCCGTAAAGCTCCAGACGATTGGGCATCGCGCTTTATCACAGCTTTCGGATGGATTATTTTAATGTTTCTTTTTTCCGCCATTCTTGTGAAGCCCATTTACGGTTATGATTGGACCAGCATTATTAACTTAGATGTGCTTAATGCAAACTGGATAAATATGATCGCCATCGTGATCGGAGGATTTGCTGCGCATAAATCAAGCTCTATTACAAACGTTTAATGTTTTTGATTTTTTTGGATACACGTTTTTATGAAGTTTGAAGAAAATCCTTTATTTTTGAAAAAGAAATATGATCTTCATGCGAGCACAGAGGTTGCCTCAGCTGCACAACGGACAGAAAAGCGGCAAAAGATGGAAGCGCCTTTTTCTCAAAATCCCGAGATCAGAATCCAAAATTATTTAGATCGATTTCAAGAATTATTAAATCGAGAAAACTTAGAAGATCGCGAACGGGGTATTAAAGCACTTAAGAAGGTTCTTCATAAAAAGTTTGTTATTAAGCCCGATGAGATTCCAAAGAGTTGGTTTGAGTGGCGTCGTTCAATAGGAGGGGATAATAAGGAACAACTTACAGATGAGGCTCTTACTCAAGCGGTTATTATCGATCAGGAGAGCACTATGGATCGATGGATTAATTATCTTTCAAGCGAACACGCGGCGTATCCTGATTGGTTTAAGTATTGGGTCATGCGTAATGCTCTCTCAATGGGAGATTATGATAAACAAAACAGAAGATTCAATAAGCGTTCTAAAGGCACGGTTTATGCTTTTCCTGAGCTGGACCATAAAGCCTTGAGGCTTGTCTTTGATTCTTTAAGTAAAAAAATGAGCAAAGAGTATTTAGAAATAGAACATGAGATAAAACAGATTAAAGATCGTAAAAAAGAAGTAGAAAAGACAGATAAAATACCCCAAGATATTCAGCAGCATTTTGAGGACAATGTCTCAAAAGAGACTGTTCTTCAAGTATACGCTCGTATTATTGATCAATTGGAAGTAAAAAAGACAAAAACAATCCGTCCCATTGATTCTCTTAAAGAAGGTTCTGCTGAGCTTAATGATTTAGCTCAAAGATTATTAACGGAAGATTTTTCTAAACTGTATGTTTGGGCCATCGAACAGAGCCAGCCTGTTTCCAGAGAAATTTTAAGAAATACCAAGGGTGAGTGGGTTCCATATGAGCAGAATTCTGATTATATGAATCTTGTTCATTCCTTAGAGGGTCATCATACAGATTGGTGTACAGCTAAGGAGGGAACAGCAAGATTACATATAGGACTAGGAGATTTTTATGTTTTTTACTCTCAAGATGAGGAAAAGAAATACACGATTCCTCGTGTGGCCATTCGTATGCACGGAAGTGGGAATATTTCTGAGGTTCGGGGTATTGGTGATGAACAAAATCTAGATCCTTACATTATTGAAACGCTTGAAAAAAAATTAAAAGATTTTCCTGATGGAAAAAGATACGAAAAAAAATTAAAAGGAGTAAAGGGTTTGAGAACAATTGATGAAAAAATTGATCGCGGAGAAAAACTCAACAGAGAAGATCTCGTGTTTCTTTACGAACTTAATGAGGTGATCGAAGGATTTGGCGAAGTGGAAAATTCAGAGGCGCAATGGCACGATCCTCATATTGCTGAACTTATAAAGACTCGTGATAAACGGGCAGACATACAAGTTATTTTTGGATATGCCAAAGAAGAGGTTGCTGCATCGGGCCGTGAAATTACAGAACAAACGAAAATTTATGCAGGTCCATTAGAACCAGGCGTTCTTGATCGTCTGCCAGAAGGTATTGAAATTTATCTTTCTTTTCCAGACAAAAAAATTCGATCAAAAGTGACTTTGAATGTGGAAACAAAAAGTCTAGAAGAAACTTTTCAGATGTTGAAAGACAGAGGGGTTCGTATTTCTTCTCAAGCAAAAGAAGTCATGAAAAATTTAGATTTTATAATGAGTAAAGAAACGGAAACGATGAACGTCGTTGCTGTGACGCTTGCTGATTTGGGTTTTTCAAAAAAGGCAAAGACACAGGAAGTTTATGCAAAAGCGAAAGCATTAGGTCTTGAACCCTGTCCTGCGCATGCCGCTTTTTACTACGATCATTTTGAACACAATGGCGAAAGGTCATTTTTCAATCTAGCCATGGATCCTATCTCCGTCTCAGAAGGTGAGAATACTGTTTTTTTTAGTATTTTTTCTCAAGATGAAGATGTTCGCATTTCAACCACGATGTTTGACGATGATCAATGGTCACCTTCTGATACGTTTCTTTTCCGTTGTTAGAGATACTTTTTTTGAAATTCGTAGGCTTTTAGAATGTTTACTAACAACATTGCGACTGTCATGGGACCTACCCCTCCTGGAACGGGGGTGATAGCAGAGGCGACATTTTTCACCGACTCAAAATCAACATCACCTACAAGTCCTTCTGACGTTCGAGTTGTTCCGACATCAATCAGAATCGCTCCTGGTTTCACGAACTCTTTTGTAATGAGTCCTGGTATACCTTCTGCAACAATCAATAGGTCGGCTTGTTTTGTTTTTTCAGAAAGATGCTTATCTTCTGCTTGCGTTATAACCGTTTGAACTCCTGATTCTTTTAAGAGAATTTCAAGAGGCTGAGCAAACAATGGAGAGGAAACAATGACGGCGTGCGGAGGAAGACGATCTGTCCCAACCGATTCACGAATAAGCCGTACCACTCCCAATGCCACAGCAGATACGAGCGATGGTTGATGAGCTCGGAGTTTTTCAAGGTTAAACGGATGGAATCCGTCCACGTCTTTGAGAGGATCAATCGCAAAGATGACTCTATCAGCATTTTGAGAAGGCAGAGGAAGCTGGACTAAAATGCCATGGATATCGCTTCGAGCATTGAGCTCCTGAATTTTATCGATTAGAGTCTGTTCAGGTTGTGTGGAGGGATAGAGAAATAACTCAAAATGAATGCCGACCTCTTCGCAAGCCTTTCGTTTCAACTGGACATAAGTATGCGAGGCAGGATCTTCTCCAACCAGAAGAATGGCCAGTCCAGGCTTTGATGGAAGGGATTCAACACGGGTTTGTATTTTTTTTTGAATCCGCGCAGCAAGCGCTTTTCCGTTTAGTATATGAGTCATAAACCCTTAAAGAAAAGTACGTACAATTCGCTGAACGATTCAAGCGTTTCAACAAAAATAAAATGGGCGTTTTATAGACGATTTATTTTAATAGTGAAGATCTGGATAAAGAGGAAAGTGACTTGTTAATTCTTTTACTTCTTCTGCAATCGCGTTCAGTTTTGTTTCGTCACTCCAGTGGGTGATGGCTTCATCAATCCACATTCCAATACGTTTCATTTCCTCTTCCTTCATTCCTCGGGTCGTGAGAGCTGGTGTTCCCAGTCGAATACCGGATGGATCCATAGGAGATCGAGTATCATCAGGGATCATATTTTTATTGACGGTAATTCCTGCTTTATTCAAAGCTGTCTCAGTCTGTTGTCCTGTGACTCCTTTTGGAGTGACGTCTACCAGCAACAAGTGGTTGTCTGTTCCTCCAAACATGAGTTTGTATCCTTTTTCTTGGAAAATTCCTTCGAGAATTTTTGCATTTTTTTTTATTTGTTGTGCGTACTGTTTAAATTCTGGAAGGGCTGCTTCTTTAAACGCAACCGCTTTTGCCGCAATAACATTTTCATGAGGGCCTCCCTGAAGACCTGGAAAAACGGCTTTATCAACCGCTTTTTTATGTTTTTCTTTGCAAAGAATCATTCCTCCACGAGGGCCTCGGAGAGTTTTATGAGTCGTGGTTGAGACAAGATCAAACAGAGGAACAGGATTATTCATTTCGCCTGATGCAATAAGTCCGGCAATATGCGCGATGTCGGCCATGGTTAGGGCTCCTACTTCGTCGGCGATCGCTTTAATACGAGCGTAATCAATCTCTCGAGAATAGCCAGAATAGCCAACTAAGATTAAGTGCGGTTTATGTTCATGAGCCATTTTTTCAATTTGATCGTAGTCGATGATTCCTTCTGAGGTGGTTTTGTATCGGATAAAATTCCACACCCCAGCAATAAACGTGACAGGATGTCCGTGAGTTAGGTGACCGCCGTGAGAGAGATCCATTCCTAAAATGGTTCCTCCCGCAGGCACAAGAGCCGCATAAGCTGCAAGGTTCGCTGGGGCTCCGGAGAGTGGTTGAACATTTACGTGTTCGGCACCAAAGAGTTGTTTTGCTCTATCAATAGCAAGCTGTTCAACAACATCAATCTCCTGGCATCCTCCGTAATACCGTTTTCCAGGATAGCCTTCTGAATATTTATTTGTGGCAATGGATCCCAGGGCTTCAAGCACAGCAGGAGAGACAAAATTTTCAGAAGGAATCATTTCAAGACCTGTCTGCTGTCGGATCAATTCTCGATTGAGGGCGGAAGAAAGATCTGGGTCAAAAGAAGAAAGTTTCATAATCGTTGTAAAACAAAAACATGAATTAAATAAGGATCATGTGTGTCTTACAAGAAAATTATGACATAAGGGTACAAATAGATCTTTCTTTAATAAGTTTTATTCTACGAGACTTGAGATAGATTGACAAACTTTGCAAAATCACGTTTGAATTGAGCTTCTTATGCTAAAATAATCGTGTATGTTTCAATCGTATCGTCATGTTCATTTTGTAGGAATCGCAGGTATTGGAATGTCAGCGCTTGCAAAGTGGTTTCTTCATGAAGGAATCAAAGTGAGCGGTTCTGATCTTTCTATCAATGCAACAACCCAAGATCTTCGAAAACGCGGAGTCACTTTTTTTTCAGGTCATGCCGTTTCCAATATAGCAGAAGATATTGATCTTCTTATCTATACTTCAGCTATTCCAGAACACAATATTGAACGGCAGCACGCTCAAGAACGAGGAATCTCTCAAAAATCCTATTTTGAAACTCTGGGGGAGATTTCAAAGTCTTTTTCAACGATTGTCATCACAGGAACTAATGGAAAAAGTACAACAACCGCTATACTCGGGCTTTTATTGGAGGCCGCTGGATATGATCCAACGGTCCTTGTCGGTTCACTTGTCCCAGGATTTAAAGACGGGAATCTCCGTTTGGGTAAGGGTCGTTTTTTTGTGGTGGAGGGTTGTGAATATCGCGCGAACATGATGAATCTTGATCCTGAGATGATTGTGCTTACAAATATTGAAGAAGATCATTTGGATTATTATCGTGATTTGAACCACATTCAACAAACTTTTCAAGCATTTGTCGATAAACTTCAAGGAAAGGGAATGGTGGTTTATAACGCCATGGATCCAGGCACAGCCGCTTTGCATTTTTCTCGAAGCGTTGGATATGGATTTGAAAAAGAAACAGATTACTTTGCTCGTCAGAGAACCGTGTCACAGGGAGCTCAGCAAGTAAGTGTGTATCGCCATGAGACAGACGAACTTTATTTAGGTGATTTAAAATTACAAATTCCCGGAGAATTTAATGTGATGAATGCTCTGGCTGCGATCTCTGCTGCGATGGAGCTTGGGATTCCTTTTGAAACGTGTTGTCGTGTTCTTGAACAATTTAAAGGCATTTGGCGTCGTTTTGAACGGGTGGGTGTTTGGAGAGGAGCGGATGTCATTTCTGATTACGGACACCATCCAACGGCTATTGCTCAAACCGTTCAAGCGGCAAGGGAATTTTTTCCAGGTCGTAGGATCTTATTGTGTTATCAGCCTCATCAGCATGATAGAACGAAAAAGTTATTTGATGAGTTTGTTGAAACACTTGCTCTTGCCGATCATGTGATTGTCGTAGAGATTTATGATGTGGCAGGACGCAATGAAGAGCATAATGTCAGTTCAAATGATCTCGTATTAGCGATCAAGAAAAAAGATTCTGCAAAAGATATTATGTACGCGGAAGATTTTGTTGCAGCAGAAAATTTATTGTGTGATGTCGTCCAATCTAATGACGTGCTTCTTATTATGGGAGCTGGTGACATTGATTCTTTAGCAAGAAAACTCGTATGACTCTTTCTCAACAACTTACCATGATTGTTGGTAACCGGATGTTTGAAAATGAACCTATGTTTAAACATACGAATTTTCGTATTGGCGGTCCTGCAAAATGGTTTGTTGAAATAAAATCTCTGGATGAACTTCAAGGAGTTTTGGAGGTGATTAAGGAAAATCAGTTATCCTTTTTTGTCTTGGGAGGTGGATCTAATATTCTCGTCAGCGATCAGGGGTTTGATGGTGTTGTTGTGAAAATGGCTATGCGCACCTATGAAATTCAGGGCAAGCGTATTAAATCCGATGCCGGAGTTCTTGCAAGCGCTCTTGCGCGTGCAACGGCAACGCATGGACTCAAAGGACTTACTTGGGCTATTTCACTTCCTGGAACCGTTGGAGGAGGTGTACGAGGGAATGCTGGTTGTTTTGGTGGAGAAATGAAAGACTATTTTATAAGTGCTTTTGTCCTTCGAGATGGTGAGTTGATTGAACTCAAAAAAGAAGACTTAGCTTTTGGCTATCGTGAATCTGTCATTAAACATAATAACGATATTATTGTTTCTGCTACATTCGAGTTACAAGAAGGAGATCCAACGGAATTAAAAATAGAATTAGACGATAAACTTATGAGACGTAAAAAATCTCAGCCACTGGATGCGGGATCTGCTGGATGTCTTTTTAAAAATTATGAGATAAAAAACGACGAGGATGTGCAACGTCTTGCTTCTTATGCCGATATACCTCCAGAGATGTGGTCAGCCCGGCGGATTTCCGCCGGCTGGCTCATAGACAATCTCGGTCTTAAAGGTACACACATTGGTGGGGCAAAAATAAGTGAACAGCACGGAAATTTTGTCGTTAATACAGGTTCTGCCACGGCAGACGATGTTGTTCAGTTAGTAGCTCTTATAAAAACCCGCGCTCGTAACGAATATGGTATTGTATTGCAGGAGGAGGTTCAATACGTAGGTTTCTAAACATTTTAAAATTCGCGATCTTGCGGCTTACGGGCGCCCGCTGACTCCGCTCTCCCTATTCTGAATAGGGGTCGCGCAGCTCAACCCGCCCGAACGAACGTTCGACGGTCGGGCGGGCAGCCCGTGCACCGCAATCTCATCGAATTTTAAAATGTTTAAATTAAATGAGAATTCGAAAAGTTATAAATTTATTACTGTTTATGCGTATTACTTCAATAAAAGGAACGAACATGCTTCTTACGGATGCAATTAAATCTCGAGTAACCTCCCAGGCTGTCGCTTTAGAGAAATTAACGAAAGATTTTGAACCAGTGGCAGAATTACGAGTAGAAGTTGGAAAATCCACAAAACATCATGCAAAAGGGCCTTTTTTTCTTGCAGAATTTCAGCTCCATGTTCCAGGAACCGAATTAAGAGCTTCTGTTCTGGAAGAAGATTTATACCACGCAATTTCTCAAGCTCGAGATCAAATACGACGACAACTGAAAGGATATAAAGATAAGTTAAAAGAAAAGAGTCAGAAAAAAGAACGACCAGATAAAAAGTAAAATCAAACGACGGGGGAATCCCCGTCGTTTGATTAATTCATCAAAAAAGAGGATAATCATGCCCGTATGTCAAAGATTTTGAAGGTTCTTTTTGGGGATCCAAACAAAAAATTGCTTAACGAATTACAAAAAGAAGTTGAAAAAATAAATGGATTTGAATCAACCATCCAACTTCTTTCTGACGAAGCATTAAAAGTTAAAACGCAGGAATTTAAAACAAAACTTTCTCAAGGAGTTCTTCTTGATAATCTTCTCCATGAGGCTTTCGCGGTTGTGCGTGAGGCAGCTCGTCGAACACTCGGACAGCGTCATTATGATGTTCAACTCATTGGAGGACTTGTGTTGCATCGCGGTCAAATTGCTGAAATGCGTACTGGTGAAGGGAAAACATTAACCTCTACTCTAGCCTTGTATACGAATGCTCTGCGCGGACAGGGATGCCATCTTGTTACGGTCAACGATTATTTGGCCAGACGTGATGCTGTCTGGATGGGACAAGTGTTTCATTTTCTTGGGTTATCCGTTGCCTGTATTCAGCAAGACGGTGGGCTACTCTATGACCCTTCTTTTAAGCATAAAGAAGGCGGGGAGATTGAACAAAAAGCGGATGAAGAACGTGATGAGACAGGTTCCTTTCATGTTCGTGAAGATTACTTGCGTCCTTGTTCTCGAAAAGAGGCCTATGGAGCGGATATTACCTATGGAACCAATAATCAGTTTGGGTTTGATTATCTTCGCGATAACATGGCATCTACCTTAGATCAGTGTGTTATGCGCGAACTTCACTACGCGATTGTCGATGAAATCGATTCTATTTTGATCGATGAAGCTCGTACTCCATTGATTATTTCTGCCGCGGCTGAAAAATCAAATGATCTTTATTATCGTTTCGCACAAATGACGAATGAGTTAAATGAGAAGGAACATTTTAATGTTGACGAAAAAATGCGAACAGCCACGCTTACGGAAGCTGGAATTGAAAAGATCGAAAAAGTGTTAGGAATTGAAAATTTATACGCCATGGATCAAGGACTCTATCAGCGTTTTGCTGATACGGCTTTGCGTGCGAAGGCAAACTATCAGCGCGATGTCCATTATGTCGTGAAAAATGGAGAGGTCATTATTGTAGATGAATTTACCGGACGTTTAATGCCTGGTCGTAGATTTTCCGAAGGTATTCATCAAGCCATTGAGGCCAGAGAAGGTGTGGAGATAAAAAATGAGAGTCGAACCATGGCGACGATTACCTTCCAAAATTTATTCCGCATGTATCACAAATTAGCTGGAATGACGGGTACGGCTGCCACAGAAGCAGAGGAGTTTTCAAAAATTTATAATCTGGAAGTGGTGGAGATTCCAACGAATCAGCCTATTGTTCGTGTTGATGCGCAAGATCGTGTTTATAAAACAGAACTTGGAAAATTTTCTGCACTTGTGAATGATATTCGTGAATATCAACAAAAAGGTCAGCCTGTGTTAGTGGGTACAGTGAGTGTGGAAAAAAATGAACTTCTTTCCCAGTTGTTAACAAAAGCTGGTATTACCCATCAACTGTTAAATGCTAAAAACCATGTTCAAGAAGGGGAGATTATTGCACAAGCCGGACGCAAGAGTGCTGTGACGATTGCCACAAACATGGCAGGGCGGGGAGTGGATATTAAACTTGGAGGAAACCCTCCAGTAAAAGAAGAGGAAGACGAGGTGAAAAGATTGGGAGGACTTCATGTGATCGGAACCGAAAGACATGATTCACGTCGTATCGATAATCAGTTGCGTGGACGCTCTGGTCGTCAAGGAGATCCTGGGTACACGCAGTTCTATCTTTCTATGGAAGATGGATTGATGCGGATTTTTGGATCTGATCGTGCAAAGGGGATGATGGATCGATTAGGGATACCTGACGATATGCCCATTGAAAATAGTTTTATTACCGGTTCTATTGAAAAAGCCCAGACACGCGTGGAAGGACACCACTTTGATGCTCGCAAACATCTGCTTGAATATGACGATGTTTTAAATAAACATCGTGAGGTGATTTACGCCCGTCGTCGAGAGATTTTAGAAACCTTTTCCAAAGAACCAGAAAAAATGCGAGATCGTATTTTGGATGTCATCGAGGGAGAGATTGAACAGATCGTTCTTTTTCATTCTTCTGAAAATGCTGCAGACGGAACGTGGAATCTTAAAGAAATTATTGAGACACTCAATACCATCATTACTCTCTCAGATGAAGAATTGTCTGATTTTAAACAGATGGGCTTAGTGATCAAGCAAGACAAGGAACAACTCGCACAAATGCGTACTCAAGTGATTATTAAAATCATGGAAAGTATCCGAGCCCACTATGATGCTCTGTATGATGTGTTTGAGGATCGCAAGAGTGTTTATAACATTGAACGCGGAGTTCTTTTGCGCGCTATTGATATGCTGTGGGTAGACCACCTGGCGGCTATGGGGGCTTTGCGTACCGGCATCGGGTTGCAGGGGTATGGTCAGCGAGATCCATTGATCGAATACAAAAAAGAAGGATTTAACATGTTTCAGCATTTGCTTGGTTCCATTAACAACGAAATCACCAATACCTTCTTTAAGTACGCAAAACATGCAGTAGACATGAAAGTTCAGGTTGATTTGGGTAGATCTCTTTTTCAAAAAGCCGGTATTATTCTTCAAGGTCCAGCAAAAATCAGCAACGGAGGAACGGAAAAATCAATAACAGTAGAATCTCCTCAAACAAACGAATCCAAAATTGGCCGCAATGATTCGTGTTTCTGTGGGTCAGGGAAGAAATATAAGCGTTGTGGATTAGTAAATACCATAGAGCATCAGAAAAACTTGAAAAAAGTATAAAATTGGGGCAGATAATAACGAAAAAGTGGAACTATCTACCCAAAAATTGTACTCAATCGACTTGATAATCGTCTATTAATCGTCTATTATACGTATATAATGACTAATCAAAGAATTCTCATGTTTAACCCAAAATATACGATAACAAATAAGCTTTTGGGTAATATCAAGCGCGTAGCGGAAATTGTCACCGACCTAAATAGTCACAGTTTTCCCAAAGTGGTGCTTTTGGAAATGGAACGTCGTGCTCGGGAAATATCTGCTTATTCCTCAACCAGCATTGAGGGTAATCCTTTGCCGCTGACGGACGTTAAAAGGATTCTCAAAAACAGACCGGAGTATATTCGTGATTCTGAAAAGGAAGTTTTAAATTACAACAAGGCCTTGATTGAATTGGATGAGCTGATTAGGGAGAAAAAAATAGCTCTCAATATTGATTGGTTGGAAAAAATTCAGAAAATGGTCATGGACGGTCTTATAGCAGAACATCGCTCTGGTCATATCCGAAAAGAGCCGGTTTTTGTCAATGATCCAAGGATCAGAAAAACCATATATTGGCCGCCGGATCATCAGGAAGTAATATCCCTGCTTAACGATTTGTTTGAATTTTTGGAAAAAAATAATCAATCAGTCGACCCATTGATTTTGGCTGGTATTTTTCACAGTCAATTTGTGATCGTTCATCCGTTCATTGATGGCAATGGGCGCACGGCGCGCCTGGCGACTAAAGTTTTGTTGGCGAAAATGGGTCTCAACACATTTAACTTATTCAGTTTTGAAAATTATTATAATCAAAATGTTACCCGCTATTTTGAGGAGGTTGGCTTGCTGGGTAATTATTATGATCTGAAAGACCAAATTGATTTTACTTCCTGGCTGGAATATTTCACGGATGGGATTATCGATGAACTTTTGCGAGTGGAAAAGGAGTTGGAAAAAGAAGCCATCAATCCCGATACGGCTCTGAAAGAGTATCATCAGAAAATAATTGATTTTATCAAAGAAAAAGGTTTTATTACCGATAAGGATTACTCTGTGCTCACTGATCGCGCCAAACCGACAAGAAACTTGGATTTCAGAAAACTTATTGATTTAGGAATTATTGTGAAGGCTGGCAAGGGCAAGGCGACTTATTACAAATTGAAGTAAGATTTTTCTTAATTGACTGAATTTTTATGCCAAATATAGTCATAAAAGGCGCTAGGACTCACAATTTAAAAAATATCTAGGGAAGGCGATCTCAATCTCGAGGTCGCCTTTATGTTTTCCCCTGACCGTATGGTTTTTGACTGTTTGATGCCTGTATTAACTCATGTTTCTTAGATTTTCTTATGTCGATGGTTGACGAAATTGCTATTTTATGGAACATTTAGATATCAATATAGATTGACTTTGGCAATAAGTTGCTCTAAATAGGGCGATTTTTTGCCATGGTAGATCTATTGGTCAGCTTCTTTTTCTGAGAGAGAAGCTTTTTCACAACTCCAAGTCTATCAGGCTTGGAAAGAAACTGGCTATCAGCCGGAAGGAGTACAAGAGTCTCAGAATTGGTTTGAGGCGATCGTCAATAAGCTCGGTGGCGAGGAATCTGCCGAACGCTTCCTTAGGGGCGAATTGGTCGTCCTCGAGGATACCGTCAAACGCTGGCGTGAAGTCGATGGTATCATCTACCTTACCGTCACCCTCGACAAGCCAACAAGCGGTGAGGGGTGGATTTATCGGACGGAAGAAAAAGGAAATAGGGTAAGAACCTACGCCAAGAGCGTGCTTCGTTCGAAAAAATTTACTTCCTCCACTGCTGGTACGTACGAGATCGTCATCCTCAAGGGTTCGCTCTTCGAGGATAATGATCGCATGACCAGCAATATCCGTGCCAAGGCGGATGGTATGGGGCTCGTGAAGCCCAACGCCGACATCGCCTGCCTTATCCGTGAACAGTTCTCGGACAAGGAGATCGAAGCCATGGGTCTTTGGTGGATCGTTGCCATGCACGAGCCTATCAAAGATTCTGACGGCGATCCGAGCCTCCTTTCGGCTCATCGTGTTGTTGATGGTCGTTGGCTCCATGCGTGCCGCGGCTATCCTGGCCGCAGGTGGGATCGTGAGGACGGCTTCGCGTTCCTTGTCCCGCAAGTGTCTTAGCACTCAGTTCTTTGAACCTTGTGCATGGGCACTTTGTTCCTTAGTCCTTTGCACTAACTGCGCTGTACCCTTGTTGATTGTCAACATTGGGTGCGGCGTCTTTTTGTTTTCCTGCCTACCGGCAGACAGGTGTGATAAACCACGTCGCTCGCGAGCGACGTGGTAAACTTATTTTGGAAGTAGGTGAATATGTTAAAGACGAAAATTTGATACAATAAACCCGTTGTAAAATAGTCTTACGTCTGCAAAATGCTATATTCGGCTGCAAGCTATTTTCGAAAACATCAAAAGATATGATCCATCTTTATAATACCCTCACTCGTCAAAAGGAAGAGTTTATTTCTATTCATGAAGGCAAAGTCGGGATCTACAGCTGTGGTCCTACAGTGTATTGGTTTGCTCACATTGGAAACATGAGAAGTTTTTTGTTTGCAGATATTTTGCGTCGAACACTTGAACTTAACGGATATGAGGTAAAGATGGTGATGAATATTACTGATGTGGGTCACCTCACAGGAGATCTGGACGATGGTGAAGATAAAATGTTGGTGGCGATGCGTCGTGAAGGAAAAACAGCTGAAGAGATCGCATTGTTTTATACTCAAGCGTTCATGAAGGATTTAGCACAGCTCAATATCAAACCAGCCAACATTTATCCAAAGGCAACCGATCATATCCCTGAACAAATTCAGATGGTACGACAGTTAGAGAAAAATGGATTTACCTATAAGACTTCTGATGGAATTTATTTTGACACTTCAAAACTTTCTCAGTACGGACGTCTTTCGGGTCAGAAGAGTGAAGAGAAAAAAGCTGGTGCACGCGTAGAGATGGGGGAAAAACGAAATACGACGGATTTTGCTCTTTGGAAATTTTCTCCTCAAAACAGTTCGCGAGACATGGAATGGGATTCTCCCTGGGGAGTAGGATTTCCGGGTTGGCATTTGGAATGTTCCGCCATGTCCATGAAATATCTTGATGTCCCTTTTGATATTCACACCGGAGGCGTGGATCATATTGCGGTCCATCACGAAAATGAAATCGCTCAAACACAAGCAGATGAAGGAGTCTTGGAGGCAAATGTTTGGATGCATAGTGAATTTCTTACGGTCAATGACGGAAAGATGTCCAAGTCGTTGGGAAATCTTTATACCGTGGAAGATTTGCAAGATAAAGGATTTGATCCTTTGGTTTATCGGTATTTTGTTTTGGGTGCTCATTATCGATCAAAATTAAATTTTACCTTTGAAGGACTTGAGGCTGCGAAAAATGCTCTTTATAAACTTCGTGAAACAGTACGAGAGTGGAATCAACCAGAGGATGGATCTTCAGAATTAGAAGAAGCATTTATAAAAGCTTTAAATGATGATCTGAATACCCCCCAGGCTCTTGCTATTGTTTGGGAGCTTGTAAATGCTCCATTGCCTTCTTCCATAAAAGCTCATTCGCTTTTGTGGATGGATAAAGTGTTAGGGTTACGTTTAGAAGAGTTTATTGCTCAACCTGTTCAGATTCCTTTAGAAATACAAGAGTTAGTGAACGAACGGGAAGAGGCGCGTATTCAGAAAGATTGGGCGAAATCGGATGTTCTTCGTAAGGAAATAGAACAACGAGGATATTTCATTGAAGATACTCAACAAGGAACGAAGGTAAAAAAAAATTAACATTTTCTGGTTTTTATTAACACTTCTGTCGACACACCGCATAAGTATGACTTATGCGGTTTTTCTTTTTGTGGTAAAATAATTCATGATATGCCTAAAGATGCACGATTTATTGATTCAGAGTCATCCAAAAAAAAGAGAGGTCGTGTTGAAACTCGGGATGTGTCTGTTCCTTCCACACCTGAGACGATTCCGGAGATTCCCTCTACATCTGAGACCAAACAGGAACAGCCAGAGCGTTTCTTAGAAGCAGAGAAGGAAACTCAACAGGACGAAGCCTCATTACCAGGTCGTTTTTCAACCACTCAGAAGACTCTTGCGAAGAAAAAAGTGCAAGAAGATCGCCTTGAGGAAGAAATTGAGGATATTTTAGAAGAAGATTTAAAAGATTTGTATCTTTCTCTTCCTCCTAAAAAACAAGCAGAATTTCGTTTAAAAGGAGAAGAAATACGTTCGCGAATTCGTCAACTCACTAGTTCTGTTAAAATTAACGCAAAAAAGATTTTTCAACTCATTCGTTCGTGGTTAAAGGTGATTCCTGGGGTGAATCGATTTTTTCTTGAACAGACAGCTAAAATAAAAACAGATAAAATTTTGATGGTGGCGGAAGAAGAACAAAAACGAACACAAAAAGAACTCATGTGATGTCTTTATTACAATTTGGTTTAGAAACAGACCCTCAGTTGATTAAAACCGTAACAGCGTCGGCAGATTTTTCCATACCCCCATTTATGTTGTGGGGATTGGGGTTATTGGTTTTGTTTGTTTGTTTGTTATACGTATTGCGATTTTTTTTCAGACGTCTTTCACTTGCTCGTCAAGCCACGTTTCATCGCGTGACCTTACTCATTACTTTGCCAAAATTTAGGCGCGAAGAAGAAAGCGAGCGTGGTCCTTCTAAAGATCAAGTGAAAGAAGCGATTGCAGCTTCGGAATCTTTTTTTTCTGCTCTTGGAGGATTAAGCGTTCATCATGGTTTTAAATCTTGGCTTTTTGGACGCCATGACGAATTTTCTTTTGAGATTGTTGTTGAAAAAAAATTGATTAAATTTTTCGTGACTGTTCCTGTTGAATTACGAGATTTTTTGGAACAACAATTATCGGCTGCTTATCCAGATGCGTTTACAGAAGAAGTCCAAGATTACAATATTTTTAAACCGGACGGCGTTATTTTAGGAAGCTATCTTGTCTTGCGCCGTATCAGTTCTTTTCCTATTAAGTCTTATATTCAATTAGAGAAAGATCCTCTAAATGCTATTACAAACGTTTTGTCGAAAATACCAGAAGGAGACGGAGCTGCCTTTCAATTTCTCGTACGATCTTCTCAGGGGAAATGGCGTAATAAAGGGATAAAGATCGCCTCCAACATGCAACAAGGGATGAAACTTGAAGAGGCTCTTCGAGGAAAAAAGAAAGGGAAGAGCAGCAGCTGGATGGAGTTATCTGGTTTGAGCAGTCCTAATAAATCTCAAGAACCACAGAAAGATTACCGTCTTTCTCCTTTAGAAGAACAAGTCGTGAAAGGTTTGGAAGAAAAAGCCAGTAAAGCGGGAATGGACGTGTGTATTCGACTTGTGACTTCTTCCAAGTCTCCTGCAGCCGCTCAAACACTCTTACAAAACATGCTTAATGCCTTTGCTCAGTATAACATTTATGAGTATGGGAATTCTTTTGTAAAGTCCCTTCCTCATCGTAAAACACGCTTGATTAAAGATTTTATTTATCGGGCGTTTGATGAACAGCGAACGATTATCCTCAACGCAGAAGAGATGGCGAGTTTGTGGCATCTTCCTCTTCCTTGGACAGAGACTCCTAATATTAAATGGTTAGGATCTCGAAAGGGTCCAGCACCTTCCGGAATTCCTGGACCAGACGAAGGAGATATTGAATTGGGTTATAACATGTTTCGTGGCATTAAAACCCCTATTTGGATGAATACCATTGATCGTACGCGTCACATGTATATCGTAGGAAAGTCTGGTTCTGGTAAATCTGAACTTATTGCTAGGCTCGCCATTCAAGATATTAAAGCAGGGCATGGAGTGGCAGTGGTGGAACCACATGGAGATTTGGTGGAAAGGATTTTAAGAAATATTCCGAAAGAACGCGTGGACGATGTTATTTTGTTTGATCCTTCTGATTTGGAACGACCCATGGGTCTGAACATGCTTGAAGCACCCACGGAAACCATGAAAGATTTTGCGGTTCAAGAAATGATTTCGGTTTTTTATAAATTATTTCCGCCAGAAATGATTGGTCCAATGTTTGAGCATCAGATGCGCAACTTCATGCTCACCTTGATGTCTGATTTTGAAAATCCGGGAACCATTGCTGAGATTCCCCGCATGGTGACAGATAAAAAGTTTCAAGATAAATGGCGTGCGAAATTAAAAGACCCTGTGGTGCGAAGTTTTTGGGAGGATGAAATTGATAACACCAGCGATTACCATAAATCAGAAATGATGGGATATCTTGTTTCCAAAGTAGGGCGATTCGTGGAAAACGAGATGATGCGTAATATTATCGGCCAATCAAAATCTAGTTTTAGTTTTCGTGAAGTGATGGATCAGAAGAAAATTTTGTTGGTGAATCTTTCCAAAGGAAAAACAGGAGATGTAAATGCCGAGCTGTTGGGTTTGGTCATTGTCTCTAAGTTGCAGATGGCAGCGCTCACACGCGCGGATATCCCAGAGGATCAGCGCCATGATTTTTATTTGTATATCGACGAGTTCCAAAATTTTATTACTGATTCTATTGCGACTATTTTGTCTGAGGCCCGTAAGTATCGTTTGAACTTGATTATTGCTCACCAATATATCGGACAGCTTGTGAAGAATAACGATACAAAAATTCGGGAAGCTGTTTTTGGAAACGTGGGAACAAACTTTGTGGCCCGTATTGGTCCTGAAGACGTAGAAATATTAGGTAAAATTTATTCTCCTGAGTTTTCTGGATATGACTTGATCAATTCAGATAAATTTACCTGGTACGTAAAGATGATCGTTGATAACGCTCAACAAAAACCATTTACGTTGAATTTTACTCCTCCTCCTAAAGGAGATGCGGAATTAGCTTCAGCTATCAAACAATTATCTCGTTTGAAATACGGGAGAGATCGTGCGTTGGTAGAAGCCGAAATTATGGAACGAACGCAGTTAGATGGTTCAGGACGTCTCTAAGAGAAGAGATTTGTAAAAGTTTTGTAAAATATTTTTTATGCAGGAATACGACATGGATGAAACTCTTTTTGATTGCGAGCCCGATGTGGAAGTTCATGCCAATAAGCGTGAGTATGCTGATACACGTAATCGATTAGCTCTCCAAATGTTGAAACAGACACGGGACAGTCTCAATCACGTGATTCAACTGCTAGAGGAAGGAGATACCGTCAAAGCTACGCGGCAGTTGGTGGATTTTGTTTCTCGTAAAAAGACCACAGAAGCAGATTTGGAATCGAGCATCGGTTCTCGGATTATTGAAGGTGTATTTGATGGACAAGGAATGGTTGGAGGAGACGGAATTCGATATCTTGTTCCAGAAAATTACGCTTCTAAATCTAAGCTTGTGGAGGGGGATATGCTTAAACTAATTATTCAATCAGATGGAACGCATATTTTTAAACAAATAGGGCCAGTTGAGCGCCGTCGGATTGTTGGAACGCTCTCACAAGATTCATCCACACAAACCCCTGTTGTTGTCTGTGACTCAGACGTGTATAAAGTACTAGCAGCAAGTATTTCTTATTTTAAAATTATTCCTGGAGACGAGGTCGTGATTCTTCTTCCTGCAGGTGGAACTTCTGTTTGGGCGGCTATTGAGCGTTTGAACTTTTAATTCCTTGATCTAAAATTTTCTTTATTATTATGGCAAAAGTGCTTTATCGTGTTTATCGACCATCAACATTTCAGGAGGTAAGCGGACAAGAGCACGTCGTTTTGACCATTCAAAATCAATATGCTTCTGGATCTTTGGCTCATGCTTATTTATTTACTGGACCTCGTGGAGTTGGAAAGACAACCATGGCACGTCTTATAGCCAAGTTGGTTAATTGTCAGACTCCTCAAGGAAATGAACCTTGTAATGTTTGTTCTTCTTGTCTTGCGATTACTGCAGGACAAACGCTAGACATTTATGAGATCGATGCAGCTTCTCATACGGATGTTGATAATGTTCGTGAGAATATTATTCAATCGGTTCGTTTCATTCCAAATCAGTTAAAGAAAAAAGTATATATTATTGACGAAGCACACATGCTTTCGTCCTCTGCGTTTAATGCATTATTGAAAACGCTTGAGGAACCTCCTGAGCATGTGTTGTTTTTGTTAGCTACAACGGAAATTCACAAAGTTCCAGAAACGATCATCAGTCGGTGTCAGCGTTTTGATTTTAAGCGCATTAGCTCACAAGAACTTGTGAAGAGAATGCAGGGGATTGTGAAGGAGGAAGGAATAGATGTCGATATAGAAGTTCTTGAAGAAATTGCGCGTCATAGTGGGGGATGCGCGCGTGACGCAGAAAGTCTGCTTGGACAAGTGTTGGCTTTAGGCGACAAACAGATCACTCTAGACCAAGCTCGGTTGGTTTTGCCTGCCACTCAACGTGTGTTGATTGAGTCCTTTACTCATGCATTACAAAATAAACAAGCGGCTCAGACGATTCTGTTATTAAATACGTATCTCGAACAAGGTGTTGATCTGGATTATTTCATTTCCGATGTGATTGGATGGTTTCGGGATCGTTTATTAGACGCTGTCTCTACAACACCTACATCTGAGCAAATACCTTTTTTTCAGTATGCTCTTGAACAATTGTTACGAGCTCAAAAAGAAAGTGGACGTGAACAGATTCCCCAACTTCCTATTGAATTAGCGATTCTCAGGATTTGTGGAAAAGAATCTTCAAAAGAACCTTTTGAATCACAAAAAAAAGAAGAAGAACCTGTTCTTCCGGAAGTCACCAAAACCGTTTTTGATACGGTTCCTGTGTTGAGTCTGGAACAGGTAAAAGAAAAGTGGCCTGAGGTGTATGCTCAAATTAAAGCATGTAATGCTTCTTTACCACTCATAATGCAGTCTTGTGAGGTCTCTCGTCTTGACGGAGATCATATGGATCTTGGGTTTGAGTATGATCTTTACGTTCAAACCGTGAACCAAGAAAAAAATCGTCTCGTGATCGAAGGGGTATTGGAAAAAGTTTTAGGTAGACGTTTTCGTGTTCGGGCCATTCAGTCCAAGAATAAACCTGAACAGGATGAGACGATACAGAGTCTTGTACAGGAATTTGGAGGAAGTCTTATTTAGAAAAATTCGTCATGGTTTATAGACGGGTCTATCTGCTTGAAAGAAAAAGGGAGATTAGGTACTATTTTGTCGTTAAAAGAGATATTCAAGTTCGTATAGTAGTGAGCTTACATCCCGGATCTGGCTAGGCGCCAGATTCCGGTCGCTCACTCGGGAAAGATCAAACTCTGAGTTTGCTCTTTCCGCTCGTTCGCTCCCGGATCTTGTGGGACAAGATTCCGCTCGTTCGCTCGGAAGAAATCAAACTAGGAGCTTGATTTCTTCTCTCGCTCACTCCCGGATCGTCTAACGGCAGGACGACTGGTTCTGGTCCAGTTAATCGGGGTTCGAATCCCTGTCCGGGAACCAACAAAATAACTCACCCGATTGGTGAGTTATTTTGTTTCATATACGGACAGAGATTTTAAATATCTAGCCCCCATTTCTGGATCAAGCGTAAATTTGCTGGGGTAGCCTCCGTTACCCATAAAGCTTAGCGACTCGAAAGAGGAAGAACTTTATGTCTCTCACCCCTCTGACGAGTGC
>LBWG01000008.1 GCA_000993535.1 Candidatus Uhrbacteria bacterium GW2011_GWF2_39_13
GAAGCTTCGTCCCGAAGCCTCCGACAACCACTGGCTCGACGGAATAGTCGGCTGCGCCGTTGCCGCATCCATGCTTGGCGCAAGGCTGCCAAGTACCGGCGAATCCGACAAACCAATCAAACAGAGAAGAAATATTGATTTATCAAAATCCCAACGGAAACTATATCTCTCCGGCGAAAGAAAAATACTGAATCCATCTGAGAGAAAAAGACTGAATTAAAAAGCATTTACTCAAGATTAAAATGTTTTCGGACATTTATTGATTACTTATCCGGTTTTGCAATTCAAGGTCTTTCGTTATAAGTTCGGCCTTTATTTCTCCCCGTTCAAGAATGGCATTCAGAAAAGCCGATTCATTATTGGAAAAAGGAAACCAGTGTGTGAGTTTTTTACGGCATTCATCAATAAGTTTTTCTCCGAATAAAACTGAAGACCGGGTGACTTGTTCAATCTTATTCTTATTCAGAACCGGGAGCAGCATTTGTTCAAGTTCCTTTAGGTCAAATGAAATATCTTCAATTGATACAGTCCGCCAGTCTTTCCTGTTCATGGCGCCGTAAACTATAAAAGCCAGACGCAATTTTTTCTGATCAAGTCCAGGATATGAAAGAAGTTCTCTTGCATCGAAAATATCCCGTGCCTGATGTCGTGAAAACAATGCGGCTAACTTACCGGCAGCCAGTTCATTAATATCAAGAACCGGTATATTCTTTGACTGGTATTCCCCGATAAGGCGTGATTCTGAGATTGTAATTTCCCAAAGCGGGATGCGGAACATAAAATTCAGGTCCACCTCCAAGTTGCCAGGATGCCCGAAGGCGTTCTGGTATCCCAAGCGCCATTTTCCACCGGCGTGTTCATCTGGCATTCGTTTCAAGTTATAGTCTTCTCGTGAAAAGACCGCTTGGATTGCCTGTTCTATTTTAGGCCGTTCCACCTGCATCTCATTGAGATTACCCGCACCTATATAGTTCAGATCAATATCAACTGACAAGCGTGGAATATCAAAGATAAATAGATTCAACGCCGTCCCCCCTTTAAGCGCCAGCTTTCCTTTCAAAGCCGGGTGGGTATTTATCGTATTGAGCAAATTTATCAGGCGGACAGCTTTTTCAACCATGTCCGCGTGAAAACCGGTAAGAGTTGCAAGAGAGGCGACTTTCTCCCGTGATATCTTCATGATATTTCCTTCCATTGCTGATTCAATATTTCATCAGGAATTATTAGCTTCCACTTATTTGACAATCGACCATTACGCTTTTTCCTATTTAAATAATGAGGCTGTTTCGGGCATAATTTCTGTAAGGAAGCAAGATATTTATCACTAACCATCAACCTATCTTTATTTTGTTCCAGAAAAAATCCGGCCTTGGCAGCAGTCGTTGCATTGGACAGAATCTTGAGATATTTCAAGACTTGCTCCAAATCAAAAAACTCCACAGATTCCAGAGAACGCCATATTTCTTCCCAACTGCCTGAATAGCGAGGACAATCCAGAACATCCACAAAGGTGCGTTCCAGTGAAGTGACCTTCACTTCCATCCCGTTGCGTTCCGCGGTCGTCACTCCGAAATACACTTGTTTTTTGCGTTGCAATTGGGCAGGAACAGGCACCGTATTAAATCGTACGTTACGCCATACAAGAGGTCTCACAGCAAAAGATGTCTGATAGGTAAAGTGGTTAAATACAGAATAAGCCCGCCCGTGAAATTCCAAGGCGGTATGATGGACAAGAACGGCATCTTTGCTCATCCGGCCAGCGACAAGAAACGGGTCAGGAGTAAATTGTGCGGCGTTTTCTCCCGGCGGCACAACAGCAAAAAGCCCACGTTTCAGCCGCTGAATCTTTCCTGCCTTATTATAATAGGCAAGGAGCGATTCCGCAGCACGGCGTCCACATGTTTTTTTATTCGCATGAAAAGCATTGAACTCCTCAAACGTAAAAACCGGGTGTTTTATAAAAAAATCGTACAACACTGCATTTACCTCATTTGAAAATTATAGTCACAATACATAGTAATTATATGTATTGTGCTTGTATTTGTCAAGTAAAATCATTGCAAACTTGACAAATATCAGCAAAAAACATGGCTTTATTGTGTGCATTGCTTGTGTTTGTCAATTAAAGTATCCTGAAATAAATTATCCGCACGCGGTATTGTTTGATTTTTATGCTTATTGATATTTTACCTATAGATGTTTAAAACTTTAGGTATTTCATCAAAGGATAAGAAAAAGACAATATGATTTCAGCTTTCAAGTTTAAGCTATCTCTGGATAGAAAAACCAATAGTTATGAATAAGTTTAAGTAATTCTATCCATCTCATGGCGATGTTGCAAAAACGACTATAAATATTACTGCTAACTTTGTAACAGCTACCAATCTGGAATACTGAAAAAGCAATAGGGCAGAACAGCAGGGCTGTAAAAGTAAAAGCCCCGGAACTGGGCCGGGGCTATAATTAGCGGACTTTGCCGATGTTTACTTTTTAATTGTTTTCCTGGAAACTTTTTTAGTTTCGATAACAGGGACAACATCAGCCTTTTTCCCGGACAGCTCCTTTAACATTTTTTTGACGTCGCGTTTGGTTAGTTTTTTAAATGCGAGAAGTTTCCTTTTCAACTCCTGGCGTGGACGGAAATCGCCCTTTTCCCAATTGATTATTGAGTTATTATTTACGTCGAGCAGTTCAGCCATTTTCTTTATGCTCAGTCCGTGTTTCTTTCTCATCCTTGTAATCATCTTCGGCGAGAATCTGGAATTTTTGACCTCGTCATCCGAAGGCAAAGCATTGATTTTCTTTGTTCCGCCGAGAATTTTCTGCAATGCATCAACAGCCTTCTCAAGGGATTTCACACGTTTCCTTAATTCCGTATTTTCTCTTCTGAGAGAAGTTACGGCTTTCTTTAATGTTCCCTGTGATTTTACCACTTCCTTGCGGGCAAGTCTCGTGATTTCATCCTGTAACGGTACTAAGAATTTTGGCATTATAGTTTCTCCTTATCATAATTATTATTCATATGGTCAGATGGAATATAAACACTTTTTTCAATAAATCAAAATTGTTAAACTGAAAGCTTTTTCCCTTTGCCTTTCCAACTGGTGGAATAAGTATCGGGCCGTATCTGAAACCTGGCAATATATGCCTTGCGTCCTTCATCCCAGTAAATAGGCTCCCCCTCAATCCTGAAAAACTTTACAAGGTTTTCGCAGAGCAGCTGTTTCTGCTTTTTTATTGCCGGGGAAGCCTGCAGCCCATCCCATCCGTATACGCCATAGTTTTCAGCAAGATTCAGCATAAACGTCCATCTGTCGACGGGGCCTTTATTGAGAGAACTTGCCATCCCCATTTCAAAATAATTCAACGATGCTTTAGTTTCCAGAATCTGCACGGTAACTGTATGTTCATTGATGAAATGAATATTCAGATCCTCCCATTTTGCATTGAGAGGGGTCGGGAAGAATTCTACTGTTTTTGTTTCCGGCATATTCAGCAGCGAAGCGAAAATTTTTTCCTGTCCGCGCCGGAGACTGACATTGCACCGGCGGTCAATGAGAAGTTCGTCTTCCAGAGATACAAAGACGATCTCACGTTTTTTTAAGAGGAGTTCTGTCTCAGGCGTAAGGAAGCGCCTGGATGTCGAGAACAGTATGAATTTTCCATGATGCCCGGAACATAAATACTTAACCATCCCAGACATGCTCGCTCTGAAATTACAGTATGACATATAAACCGGATAGTTGATTCCGGCAAACGGTGTATACTCTCCGAGGTAATATCTTCGCTTGTCATTTAAATTGTTTTCATTCAAATTAATGCCGAAAGTCATGGCAATAATTTTATGCAGCTTTGACACATTCAAACGGTAAATGAGAATATCCTGTTCGCTCAATGGCTGATTGTTGGATATGTTTTCACCGCATACGGCCTCAATGCTTTTCTCTTTATGCTGAATGCGCATGGGGCACGGGCTGTCGCACTGCGTCGGGCATCGTATTGCCTTCGCGTATTCGTCCGTCGACGACAGAAAAGCATGACGGAAATCACTTATATCATGCTTTCCATACATTGCGTCTTTCCAATCAATCAGCGGCGCTCTGAAATCTTCAAGCTCCTCTAAAAAACTTCCAAACGGTGATTTCTGTTCCATACATTACGTCTCCTATCAATGTAGTTTTAACAACTTTTATTCTATAAATCTTTATTCCGTTATAAGATAAAACTCTTGGCAAATCCGAAAATAGAGAAAGAGGCCGCAAGCCTCTCCTATATTTTCTTTCATCTTAACATTTTTCCTCCTTTCTAAAATTGCTGTTAATGCGTCCTTATTTTTGTATCTTCGGCTCATGCATCCGGTTTCACATCTGTTTTCTTTTTTTCCTTCAAAAGAATTGTCAAATCATTTTTCAATTCCTTCAAGGGCTTTGATTTGAATGAGTCCTTGCTCTGGTCAACAACAATTATTGCCACCCCAACCCCTCTCTCTAAATTACCTATGCGCCGTGCCTGCCATTCAATGACTGAGTGTTCCGTAAACTTTGCCCTCGCTTCCTCATCATTGTTTTTCAACTGCTCCCGGAACTTATCAACTGTTTTATTCAAATCATCACAGGCATCATCGATATTCTTTTCAAACGTACTCATGCTTTTTCTTTCTTTATAGCTATAAAAAACAAAGAGACGCAAACATAAAAACAGTGCGTTTTACAACAACACTATTAATATGTTTGCGTCTCTACTTGACGGCCCGCCGGCACATGCCGGCCCCGTCCCGACAAGACACATATTCCCGATAGCCAGACTAAAAAAATCTGCAACCGAAAAGTTTTTAAATTGTTAAATTACTTCCCTTCTGCTCTACTCACCTCCTTCTTTGTTATTTCAAAAATCATTATCTAGAAACTTCTGTTCTTCCATGCTTCTCTATACTTTTTCCCAAATCGTAAAATGACAAACAACTGAAAATTTGACGGATGGCTTGCATTCAAATCAATTCGTCAAATTGCAAAATTCACTTTTGAGACACTACAAGGTAATAGAATATAACTCTTTTTGAAAACACTTCTGTATTCAAAAAAATGATTTTTGAGGAGTAATCCTCTCATTTCCAATTTTCATTATTTACCTTTTATGTTTTTTACGTTAAAATCAATAATACGGAGTAGTATCGGGCCATTTAAGAAAATAGAATTCAGGCAAATCATTAACTCCATTTATAGAAAAACGCTTTACGTGTCCGTCAACAAATCCTATGTTCGAGCCTTGTATATGAGGATAAATAAGATTAGTTCGCCTTCCACAAGAATAGCTGCTCCCATCCATAATAAGTGCTATAAGTGACGGACTGGTTACGAATCTCAACGGCTTACATTCATTAGGAGATACGCCTGTTGTCTGCATAATTCGCGAATTAGCCCCGAATACAAAAGAATTGTAATCCAATCCCAAATTTTTTCTTACTTGTTGTTCCGGGCAAGTATAAATCACCATAGCCGTGCATGAATCAACTGAAAGCCCTTCTTCCAAAAGAACTGATTTGGGAGAATTGAGATATTCTGCCAACGGGTGTTGCGGACTGTAAATGCGTATTGCGCTTGTAGGAGTAGTTCTCAATGTCGGAGTATTGTTGTAATCACTATCATAGTTCATTACTGCTGTAATAATCTGGCGTATTCTGGATATACATTCTCCGGCATTTGCACTGCTGCGCGCCTTACTTAAAGCAGGCATAAGAATACCGGCTAGAATAACTATAATAGCTATAACTACCAACAACTCCACAATTGTAAAACTACAATTTACCTTAAGTTTTTTAATGTTGTTTCTAAGATAAAAATAAAAAGTGAATTTTCCTTTTCCCATGTTGAATTTAAATATTTTCATATCACCCTGCTACCTCCATTAATTATTAACTTACTTAAATATTTCGAATTTTCCATTGGCTTCAGCTGATAACTGTGTACGAATACTTATAAATCATCCCTTCACCGCACCAAGTGTTATACCTTTGATAAAGAATCTTTGCCCGGCTATGAAAACAATGAACATAGGAAGAATCATAATTACGGAGCCGGCCATTAGCAAAGGCCATTGAATGCCGTACATTTCCTTGAATTTTGCCAGGGCTACAGGAAGTGTATAAAGTTCCGCGCTATGAATAACAATCAATGGCCACATGAAATTTTTCCAGGAACCCATGAAAATGAGGATTGCGAGAGTAATCAATGCGTTGCGTGACAATGGAATGATTACATTACAGTATATTTGCCACGAATTACAACCATCTATCATCGCGGCCTCTTCCAAATCACGCGGGAGATTCAGAAAAAACTGACGTAGCATGAAAGTGCCGTATGCGGTAAACATTTCGGGAAGAATTAAGGCATAATAAGTATCAATCCATCCAAGTTTCTGCAACAGCAGGAAAGTCGGAATCATAGTTACGGAATGAGGTATCATCATGGTAGCGATGTAACCAAGAAAGATATGGTTGCGCCCCCAGAATATCATCCTGGCAAACGCATAGGCCGCAATTGAACTGGTAAACACTTTTCCAGCAGTAATGGTGAATGTAACAAATACGCTGTTACAGAATTCCCGCAGAAAATTGGTTTCAACAAAAACGGCACGGTAATTGTCCCAATGGCATTTGGAAGGGACAATACTGGTCAATTTTGAAACGTCGGCATATGGGTCTTTAAGAGAAGTTGCAAGCATCCACAGCAATGGGAAGATGGTAGTAAAACCGATTATAATCAGAAATGCGTAAATCAAAACAGTGTTCAAATTTTTATGAAAGACATGCCTATTCATGAACATTCCCCCCGAATCGCCAATTGATAATGGTAATAATTAAAACAATTAAAAATAATACCAGTGCGATAGTTGCGGCATAACCCATGTTGAACCAGACAAAAGCATGATTGAATATATAGTAACTCAATGTAGTTGTCGCTCCTGCCGGTCCACCGCCGGTCAGAATAAAGGCGGCGTCAAATCCCCCTTGAAATCCGGCAATTACCGACATGATGAAAATGAAAAAGCTGGTAGGTCTCAGCATGGGTAATGTAATATGACGGAATTTTTGAAAGACACTTGCTCCATCAATATTGGCTGCTTCATACAGTTCTTCCGATATGCCCTGAAGTCCAGCTAAATACAACAGCATGTTCGTCCCCCCCATAGCACCCCACGTGCCCATCAGCATAATCGCGGGCTTAGCCCAAGTGCAGTCTGTAAGCCAGCCCGGCCCCTTGATGCCTATCAGTGCCAATGCTTGATTCAAAAGGCCGAATTCAGGATTGTAAATGAAAGACCAGAGCAATAGAATCCCAACACCTCCGCATATAGTCGGCAAATAGAATATGGAACGGAAAAAACCAATACATTTAAGTGGATGGTTCAACATTATAGCTATCAATAGAGAAACCAGCATATTTACAGGAATGGTTAACATCAGGAAGACAGTGTTCCACAGGTACTTCCAGAAATATGGGTCATTGAAGGCAATCTTCCCGTTTACTATGCTCATGCCTAATAAATCACGTAAATTTTCAAAACCTACGAATTGCGGCGGATTAAAAATATCCCATCGGAAAAAACTTAAAACAATCGCGAATAAGACAGGAATGAAAGTGAAACTCAAAAATCCCAGAAAATTAGGAGCCAGGTAGAGCCAGGCTGTGGTATTACGTCCAATATGTTTTTGCTCTGGAAATCCCATAATCATTTTTCTTCAGTATGTTGTTGCAATGTTTTAAATTTTTGAAGTTTTCTATTAAGCGATTGTTCCAGTTTTGTCATTGCTGTTTCAGGAGTGTCAAGCCCATTCCATACTCTGCTGGAAACATTATTAAAGCCTGCAAACAGTTCCTGCAGGTGAGGTACTCTGGGAATTGGAGAAAGAAGTTTCATCATCTTCAGCAGTATTGGATAATTTTCCGGTTTTCCTGTGTGCAACGAAACAGCTTCCTGAGCATAACGATAATCTGAAGGCAAACATTCAAAGGACATAGCCAATTGAAAGTCACGGCTCAGAAAAATTTTTGCAAGTTTCCATGCCGCATCAGGATATTTAGTATTTTTAGCGATAACGATTCCCTGGCTGGATGCCCACTGAGTCTTTTTGCTGATTTTGGGATTCATGACTATATCCCAATCAATATCTTTAAACCGGGTTTTGATGAAAAACAAATCCCAGGTGCAAAAGTACATCATGGCGACCCTTTCCTGAGAAAAATAACTGTACCTGTCAAGGCCTTGCTGCTGTTCATCTTCCGGTCTTGGGGTTACACGCCATTTCTGCTGTAGCTCAAGATTGATCTTGAAGTAATTGATCATATTGGGAGTATTGCACAGGATTTTTTTCCCGTCTTCGCTGATTACCTGGGCACCGAAAAGAGAATAGTCCAAACGTCCACGGAAACCGAAGCGGCTAATCCTCCCGGATTTATCAACCACTGTCAATTTGCGCGCATTTTCTAAGAAGTCCTCGTAAGTCCAGTTGTCACGGGGATATGCCAGTCCGGCTTTGCGGAATAATTTTTTATTATATGCCAGAAATTTCAGGTCAATTCCATAGGGGATGCCATAAATATGTCCGTCTTGAGTATACCACCGGACCACAGTAGATTCGTAGTTGGCCAAATCAATATCTTTATCTGTTTTCAGGCGTTCTGAAATGTCCATGAAGACTCCACGATCTGCAAATTCAGAAAAACTTTGTCCCATCCACATCAGATCAGGTCCTATATTGCCAACAATCATAAGGAGTAATTTTTGGTAATAATTCCCTGCGATATCCCTGAGTTCGACCTTGATGTCAGGATTTTTCACTTCAAACCGCTTGATAAGCTCCATATAGATTTTTGTAGTCTCTTGTCCGGCAGGCACCGCCACAACCAATTTAATTTTTCGACTGTCGCTAATTCCTATTTTCCCTGATTGGGAAAAAATATAAACAGTAACGGAAATATAAATTAACAGCAATAAGAAAATAATCCCTCTGGAAACTAATTTTTCCCGGTCATATGAATAAAAAAAGGAGCCTTCTTTAAGATGGAAAAATGACAGCGCTTTTTTCAGCCCAGCTCTCAATGTTCCTGAAGACGGTTTTTCATTCATTGCCATTTTTCATTCTCTCAGTATGAAATATTCTCTACCATTTTACGATGACTCCAAGATACTTTTCCTGATTTAATGTAAGGGCATTGTAGACCTTTATAATGTCAGAGTAATCGAACCTGTGACTTATAAGGTCCTTTACAATTAGTTTTTTATTGCAAAGAAGCTTGATTATTAAATTGATGTCATCCTGTCTGGTCCAGCATCCATGAAAAGAATTGTGAGGCAGAGTATTTCTTGCATGTGCGCCTATAATGGAAATTCCTCTGTAATGGATGTCAGAATAAAAATTTATTTTACTCTCTTCGTCCCGAGGAGAGCCTAACAGTATAATTTTTCCCATATCTTTAACGATTTTAGATGCTTCTAAAATAGCAGAGGAAGTTTCCACCGCGACAATTACAATATCAGCATATTTATCTGAAATAAGCGTCCTGATTTTTTCCTGTAAATTATCCTTTGAGACATTTATGCTGTAATCCGCCCCTGACGACAGGGCGGTTTTCAATCTCAGGTCGGATATATCAACGGCAATCACCGGAAATGCTCCATTCATCCGGGCAAAACGTGTTGCCAAAAGTCCGATAAGGCCCTGTCCTATGATAGCTATCTTACTTCCCAATTCGATATTTGATTTTCTTATTCCCTGAAGGGAAATGGAAGCCAGTAATGAAAAAACGGCATCTTCGGAAGACAAATTTTGGGGGATGTTAAATGAACTTTCTACCGGGACAATAACATGAGACGCGTGGATACCGTAGGAAACAACACGGTCCCCTATTTTCAGTGACTTTACATTTTTACCCTTTTTGATAATTTCACCGGCGTTTAAATATCCCGGAAACACGGGAAATTGTTTCTTTGTGTTGGGCGCTCCCCGTAAAATCGCTATTTCTGTCCCTGAACTGATCAAGGTATTTACAGTCTTAACTAGAATTTCATTTTCTTTCAATTCCGGAATTTTGAATTTTTCAATATCAACTTTTCCTTTTTCCGGAAAAACAACTCTGTATCCGTTCATTTTGGTTCTCCTTTTTTCATTTTTTTAAAGTTTGCAATGTCACATGTATTTCTGTCATAATTTCCCGCATGCTTTCAACAGCAATTCGACATCACTCTCTTTCGGGTCATTCACTAAAAGCAACGCCAGGTCCAAAAGCGTAAATGATGTATTCGAAATCAAATCTACTTGATTATGTCCGGTTTTAAGTAATTTTGCAGGTACACTGTAACTTGTCAGGTCGCCGTCTCTGGTCATGAAATCGATAATTTCACCATTGATTTTTACAGTCAAATCTGAAGGAACTATATTCCTGCTGTAAAAAAACATTACTCCGAACATCTTATCATTATTGATTTTTCCCAGATATATCGGCAAAGAAAGAGTGCTTTGCGGAGATAATGTTATTGGTGTTACCGGAGTAAGCAACGGTAGATTTCTGTACTGAACCCCTCCCTTCAAATAATTTCCGGGACTGGCCTTGAGATATGAAACAAAGTGAAGTTTATTTTTTGTAGAAAGTATTTCAGGACTGTCAATTTCGCATAAATAGCGTTTTATTCGCAATTTGTTTAAATCGGCTTCATTGAAAATATAAATTCCCCCAACGCCACCGGCCCAGGCTTCAGCGGCACGAGCCCTGTATCCCAAAAGGGTACGGCGCAGCAGCAATTCATGTTCTTTTTCTTTAGAGTGATAACTTCGAATTCGCGGCTCTTCAAGCCCGGCATAAATTTTAACATTGTACTTTCGGCATGCATTTACCATATAATCCCATGCGTTTAAATTGAAGTATCCTCCGGCAATTATAATATCCACTATTTTTTTTTGCATCCAGTGCTCCAGATCAATTCCGATTTCTTTACAGTATGGGATAGAATCAGGGACCCGGACAGCTAACAATACAGCCCTGCCCTTTTTAATACTGACACGTTCAGTCATGTCATGAATTTTTTGAATAGTTTCGCTGAGCATAGCCCGTTCCAGATCTCCAGCCTGACCGCCAAGCACTACTTTTTTAAATAAGTAAAGGTGACGGAAAAAATCCAGTTCTACTCCATCCACGTCATAATTTTCACAGACCTCACTAACGTATTTAACGAGTAATTCACGGATTTCCGGGTACTCGAAGTTAACAGCGCTCCACCGTCCGAACGGTAATTGCTGACCACACTCCCCCATTAAATATTCAGGATGCTTTTCTTTTAATTTCAGCCAATAAGGCCATGGCTTGTCAGGACGATGAACAAAGTCGTGAGTATCATTTATGCGTAAAGACCACCATATTTCAAACCCGTTGGCGTGAGCAAATTTAACGACTTCCTTCAAAGGATCGGTTTTTAATTTGATGAATTCTGACGTGGCGTTGATATATTTCGATGTCGAATGCGGCTGAGACATAGATTCACCGACTTTAGTGGAATGCATGAAAAGTCCGAATGTCCCGGTAGAATACGAAATAGTATTTACATGGGAATCTTTTAATTTGGCAATGCGCAGTTCAAAAAACTTATCTATACTGAAGGGTAATTTATCTTGAGGATAAGCACGGACATCATCGCCATCGTCATTGAAAATAATCGCACGATGGCGTTCAAGGGCTTGCTGACGCAGTTCCGAATATTCAGTTTTTGCCGCAGATGTTTTCTGTGTGGCCTCTTGAGAGGATAAATTCCAAGACAGTGTAGCTGATAAGACAAAAATGAAGCTGAAATTATTTAAAACTTTAAATTTTTCTTTACAATTTAGCATTTCTAACCTCTGTTGAAATATTCTTTTGTTGCACAGTAAACAATCATATTGTTTATTATATAACAATAAAAAATAAAAAACAAGATAATAATCAAAAACTCTTTAACAAAAATATTATAAATTCTAATGATTTATATCAATTGAGCCTCTTAAAGCCGGAATGAGCTACTGGTCCTCTTAATTTTTCTGAAATTTTATCAACTTTCATATCATGAGATATTTGGGAAAAGACAACTTCTACCGCTTCAGAATAGAGTTTCACTATAGTTTCGGTATGCGCCAAGGTAGGATAGAGAAACGGGGTAGCCAGAAAACCTTGTTTCAGCATATATTGCACAAAAAGTGTTTTTAATTCATTCTCTTTTTCATGCTTGAAATTAAACTTTGCGAAACATGGGGAACATTCTGGAATTACTATAGGCAATGAATATTTCTGTGCGCTGTTTTTCCACGAAGAAACTACAGTATTGCCGATTTTTGCCACATATTCGGGAATATTGATGCGGCTCATTTTATCAAGGACCGAAAGCGCGGCAGCCGGCCCTGTTCTTTCTGTCCAGTAGGTACTGCTGATAAAAGATTTCTGTGCGCCTTCCATTGCATTGGCTGTTCCTATGACTGCACCGATAGGATGTCCGTTTCCAAGTGCTTTTGCAAAAACAGCCATGTCAGGATTCACCCCAAGTTTCAGATGTGAACCTCCAAAGCATAAACGCCAGCCTATTGTTATCTCATCAAATATCAGGACAGTTCCATTCTTTTCTGTGATTTCCCTTATCTTTTCAAGAAAATTATTTTCCGGCATGGAATATTTGCATGGCTCCATAACAACAGCCGCAAGACGCTTACCGTATTTCTTTACAATATTTTCAAACTGTTCCATATTGTTATAAGAAAAAGCAACTGTTGTGTTTCGAAGTTCCACTGGTACTCCGATAGGCTCAAGCCCTGGAAGCAGATGCCCTCTGAGGCTGTCATCAGCGCCTAGATTTGCGGCCAGATACCAGTCGTGCCATCCGTGATAACCGCATACGGCGATAACTGATCTATCGGTGCTGGCCCTGGCGATGCGAACAGCTACAGTCATTGCTTCGCCGCCTGACCTTGTAAAACGAACATTCTCAGCCCATGGATGTATTCCGCACAATTTGTCCGCAAGATATACTTCTTCGGGCGGATTTAAAGAACACATCGAACCGTTGTCAATTGAGGATTTCACAGCATTGCTTACATCAATATCATTAAACCCCAGAAGGCACGCGCCAATACCATTTGTTGACATATCATAATAGTGATTTCCGTCCAAATCCCAGACTTCGCAACCGGATGCTTTGCTGTAATATGCTGGCCATTGTCCGGGAGCATACAGTTCAGGCCTTTTGCTCAACAACTGTGTGCCGCCTGGAATTATTTTTTTTGCATGTTCATAAAGCTCCTGCGTTACAGGTGATTTGTTTTCATTCATGTTTTGTTTTTCCCTTCATCTTTAAACATTTGAAAAAAGATTGTGCATTATTATAAAAAATATCTTTAATGGCTTCCGGCCCTAATCCCAATATTTCAGCAGCCTGCCGTTGCGCCCGCAATTGTTCATATATGACAAAAGTTGGTTCAGGATTGCAATGTTCCAGAGATACATTTCCCTTGTAACCTTCCCATGCATGCGCATAAGTGATATATTTGCCTCTCATGCAGCCGGCGGCGACATTGTCGGATCCGAACATTATCCTCTTTATATTTTCATGTCTGAGCAAAATTATATGAGAATATAAATCATTTACAGCGGAAGTATCATACCATATATTGGGTATATCTTTAAGTTCGTGTATTGCCTTTTCAAGAGTAAAAGGATTGAATGCCCTTGCGCAGTGGGCAAGTACCCATTGCACAAGTGGATACTTTTTTGTATATTCGCGCAGATCATTCAAGTTATATTTATCGTTTATTCCTGACTTTTTTGAAATGTGCAGGACTATTCCCAACGCAAGTGAGTTTGCCATATCAATTACAGGTTCGGGAAGAAAATCTTTTATACGGGAGTTGGCTGGATCCTTCGCAAAAACACGATATGGTTTTAATATTTTAAAAGCATATTTCTTAACTTGTTTTTCCAGATAATCAGGACTCATTTCAGGTGTTACAACCATGCCGGCATAAGATTTTTTTTCTTTGATTACCTCCCCGGCAACCCACGAGTTATGAGCGTCCATGTCAATATTTTTCAGCGGCGTTCCCAATGCCAGAAAATCTATCTGTCGGTCAGGAAAGATTTTTTCAGAAATTTTTCTGAGTGTTTTCATGTTCACTTCCATACGCAATGGCGAAGTATTATTCCGGTTTCTCCCTTTGTGTTTTTCCGCCCAAAGGTGCGTATGAAAGTCAAAAATGCGGCTGGGAACAAAATTTTCCAATTCAGTTTCCCATATAGCTCTGTCGATATTACGAATATTAAAGGAAGTGTTTTTCATAATTGCTCTATTTTGCGGTATATCCGCCGTCAACTGGTATATTGGTACCGGTTATATACAATGACGCGTCAGATGCAAGGAATACCAGTATCCCTTTCAAATCGCTTGCATTTGCCATCCTTCCAAGCTGGGTCCTGCCGCTGTAATTTTTCACAAAGACAGGATCGTGCGTTTTCTCAAGAAGCCCTCCGGGAGAAATGCAGTTTACTCTTATGTTGTATTGGCCTAATATACTTGCGGCCCAGCGGGTAAAATTTATCATGCCGCCTTTCTCGTAAAAATAAATCGGAGACGGATTTGGATGCATATCGGTGCCTTCATAGTTTGCCATTTCAACTCCTACCATTCCCATCATTGAAGCGATGTTTATGATTGAACCGTTTTCCTGCTTTTTCATTTCATCGCCAAAAACGCGTGTAATAGTAAAAAGAGCGGATGCGTTGACATGGAGGCTTCTGTCAAAATCCTCCATTTTCTGCTCCCATCCATTCATGGCGCAACGGATTACAGCGTTATTAATAAGGACATCTATTTTGCCGCTTCGGCTTATGATATTGTCCCTGAGTTCCATTATGGAATTTTCAGATTCCAAATTAAGTTTCATTGCGATGACATTGTATCCTCTTGAATTTTCCTCGGCGGCTACTTTTCCCAAGGCCACGATATTTCTTGACGCGATGTAAGTTTCAGCTCCCGCTTCCGCCAAAGCGGACACGAACTGACGCCCGTATTTCCCCGCCCCTCCGGTCAGCAATGCGACTTTTCCCTTGAGAGAAAAACTTTCCATGACATTCATAGCTATCCTTATATTTAAGATAATTAAATCCTGACAATTCGGCCGTTCTTTTCCCTGCTTTCAATCCCCCCTATGACAAGGCGCATCAGTTCATCAGTTTCGCTGAAGGCAAAGGGATATTCACCCGTCCGTAAAAAGTCGATGAAAGCCTGTAACTGTGCTTTGAAGGAATAAAAAGTGTCAAATGTTTTTATTGACACATTCCCATCTGTTCCGCATAGATTTAACGCGGCACCGTATTGCATATCTTTAATACATGCAATAACTACATCAATGCCCTTGCGATGGGTTATGTGAACTATGTTGCGTTCGTAAGAACCAATATTTTGAATAGTTTCAAACCCTGGGCCGAGAATCGGATAGATGGCTTCAAGGGCATGAATGCCGTAGGTCTCCCACTTTTTCGCCATCGGCATGGAAATGAAACGGAGCTGTCCGAATTCTTCAGTCCTCATGTGATAGGGTTTTATTTCCTTCGCATAACGCATCGCGCTTGAAGACATTATCGGTCTTTTCTCCTCAAGTATCCATTTTCTGAATGTTTCAAGGTCTCTTTTGTTATCGCAAAGAGGTTTGTCTATGAAGACGGGAATACCCGCTTCCACAAAAGATTTTGCCCTTTTTACATGTTCACTTCCTATATCAATACCAATAATAACTCCATCAATGTTTCCAATGAAATCTTCCGGCTTATCAACTACATCCGGTATCAGTGAACATTTTGCAACGTGCTCCGCGTCGGATTTCTTATCGCAGAATATATGGGTTACGTTCGATCCTTTTATTCTTAAAGTGTCTTTCGGTTCCTTGTTCAGATAAGCCGGGATTCCTGCGAACGGGCACTTTGCCATTTTTTCAGAATCATACCCGTTGAAAATAGCGCTCCAGGAATAAGGATGCCCATTGCCTTCGGTCATTCCTATCATTCCGAGTTTTATGTTTTCAGTATCTTTTACAAGAGCATTCATCCTGCCTCGTTTCAGGCTGTTATTTCATGAGACATGCGGCTTCGGCCAACTTTCTACCGACCGTTTTTGTTTTCTCTATCAGTTCTTTCTCCCTAGTCGGAGTATATCTGCATGCTGGATAAATAATACCTATGCAGGCACCGGCCCAGACATCCAGATGTTTGACGGGAACGGCAATACTGTGTATGCCCGCCTCCTTTTCTCCATGATCTGTCGAATACCCAGCCTCTTTTATTCTTTTGAGTTCTTTTTTAATTTCATCCACTTTTCTCCCGGTATTTTTCGCGGCTTCAAGCTGTGTTTTATCCTTGAAATATTTTACGATATATTCATCATCGTTATGTGCGAGGAGGCATTTTCCCAAGGCATCATAGAGGGTCGGCCTTGTTCTGCTTAGATCAACACTGCATCTTAACATGGAAAAAGCGTCCTCTGTATCCAGAAAAAACATATCGTAGGATTCTATGGCAGCCAAAACAGCTGTTTCTCCGGTTATATCCCTGAGTTCTTTCAGGAAGGGTATGGCCATTCTCCTGAAAGGCATGGCAGATTGCTTGCTCATTCCAAGCCTGAAAAGTTTTAATCCGAGCATATATCTGACCGGGCTACTGGTCTTAATTATAAAACCGTTGTTTTCGAGTGTTTCCAAGATTCTGAACACTGAACTTTTCTCAAGCTTGAATATGGCCGAGATATCGCTCAGCCTTATGCCATCCGGATGCCTGCCTATTTCTTCGAGAAGCGACAACGCTTTAGCCACTGAATATATAGGGCCTGCCAAATCTTCTTTTTCCATAAAAATCTGTCTTTCTTGTTAACTATTTTTCTATAATATACGGAGTTAAATACGGATTTGATAATTTTACTGCGTTTTTATTTCTCTTCAACTGAATGCTTTTTATTTTTTTGCCGCATTTAAGAGCAATGACAAGAACGCTTGAAGTCATTCCTACGACCTCGTCTATGGCGCTGAGTAGCAAGCTTAAGTCCACATTTTCCACTATGGTATAATCAAATTCGTGTATTTGGGAATGTTTAGAGATAAAACTGTTTATAATGCCGTTCCTATGTCGAGGGTGAGGTTTTATTAAAATTCTCGCATCGCGGTAATTCATGTCGTTGAAGAAATATTCAACTGTGCTGAATTCATTGAAGCCTAGAAAAGGTCTTCCATCTTTCAAGCATCCCAAATCTTCGTCCAGCGGCTCTAATGCCAGTAGAACAAGTTTTTTATTTAACGGATTTAGTTTTCCTCTGAAATCTTGTACAATTTTTTCAGACATATTCCTGATTAATGAAACCGTTTTTTCAATGCCGCGATGTTCTGTAATTATAATATTTTCGAAGAATGAATTATCGTCTACAAACAATGAAAGCTCTTTTATCAGATCGGCTTTGGCAATTTCGTCCATTATGAAAATCGTGTCAGTGAGATGTAGCCGCAAATCATCCCTGTCCTGAAAACAGTTTAAGTAATTGCCCCAGTAATCAAATAGAAAAACAGTATGCAATTTCTGGTTTTTACAAAAGTCAATCATTTGAAAGTTCAGCTTGAAATTAACCTGTGCGCATATTATTACGCAATCTCTTTTATTTTTTTCAGCTTTACTTCTGAAAGTTTTCGAGTCAATAAATGGCAAATTTTTTCCTTTTTTTTCCCTACACCAGCCATCGAAAATCCAAACTGTTTCTTTACCTTGTCTCGTCATGTCGTCATACATAGGCTCTGCCGCATAAAAAGCCCCTGGATCGCAGCAGTAAAAATAAATGCGCTTAAACCCCTCAAGAAAAATTTCATGATTTTTTCCCATAAACCGACATTACCTAATATTAAAGTTGCGCATTAAACAATTACATTGCACATTATATAACAATTAGTTTTTAAATGCAAGTGCAGTCCGATTAAAAAGTAGTAAAAAAATAGTCTGAAATAGTCGTGGTATCCAGAACCTCACTGACCTGCCGGCCTATCCAAATATTCAACTCGGAGATTTGCCGGGCGGTTGACGCAGAATTTGAGACGTAAAACTTCAATTGAAAAATCGAACTTTGACAGAAAATCTGACATTTTACGAATCAGAGTATCTTGAAAATAAAAATCGAGGGCAAAAATGATAGAGAGAGCCATAAGTCCCTGAGGTCAAATCCAGCAAGATAAGAACGGCAGTTTTTTGAATTTGTGATAATCACATTGTAGTACAAGTTCGCAAGTTACGAATGCTCAAGCATCTTTCAAAAACAAACCTCCGTCCACTTTTTATCAAAATCATAAAATGACGAACAGCTGAAAGTTTGACGGATGAGTTGAGTTCAAATCAATCCGGCAAATTACAAGATTTAGTTTCTGGATACTACGCCAGAATTATTCACTATTTCAGGAATGCTTTGTCGATACCTATTCTATCGGATATGAGCGATAATTCTTCCGATACGGAACCGTGAACTGAACAACTATCACATGATGGGCAGTACCTGTTTCCAGAACGTTTCTGATATAGCTTTCGACCGGAGTTTCCACTTTTATCATGGCGTGTATTTCATCGCAGGGGAGGCAGGGGAACTCTATAGCCTCTCCTTCTGAGATGAACATTCGCCATCCGTTGGCTGTATGCAGGAAATGCCCCATTGTAACCGGGCCGGGTTTCATTATCAGTTCATAATTTATTCCGTTGCCCTTGAAGCCCCATTCCTCCGGGGACCTTGTGAGAGTTACCGATTTATCTGAAGATGCCATCTCAGGCGTGGCGATGCCATGCCCGAGCAGAAATATTGCATTGTTCTTTTTGTCGAACTGTCCCCATTCCGCCTGAAGCGGAATATTTCCGGTCAGGTCTTTCATCATTTCCATCATTATTAAACCGCCGATGTCACCTTCGCAGGCAACGGTGATATTTTCTTTTTCCATGAGTATTGAAGCGCCGAGCCTGGCGGGGGCCCCGGTTACTTTTTCGATATAATGTTGTCCGAGGAAACAAAGCGCGTCAAGATTGAATTTCCTGACAATCTCTTTCATTGCCAGTCCAAGCCTGACAGATCTCACCGCGTCATCAATTGTAACATGCTTCGATTTAAAGCGCGCAAAAAGTTTTGCGGCTTCGGCTTTTGCCGTTTTTTCTGAAACACTTTTCCATATATCGATAAGATGTTCCATCTGTATGCTTATTATTTCGGGGCCGAGGAAACCTCTTATTTTAGATCTATCGTATTCCAAGTCGTACATACCTCTGAAAACATGTCCGATTATGCCGATATTGTATGATGTCAGTTTTTTTGCAATCCGGACAGACTGTATGTGCTTTTTCAGTATTGAATAAGCATTTTCATCACTTATTTCTCCGACAACCACATCATATTTTCTATCAGTCTTCCTGAATGTTCCGCTTAATTGCGAAAGCCCGATAAGCGCGCTGTTGCGCATCGTTGCCGGATAATCGTCAAAAGGCGATACGTCAGCGCCTGTCTGAGTGTTGAAAAATATTACAGGCACATGCCTGATTTTATCCAGAACGTGAAGCACTATGAAATCCGGCAGATATGTTCCTTCCGCGATGACTATCAGGTCAATCTTTTCCTGGACGAATTTGTTCCCTGCGAGTTCAGCCGCATCCAGCGTATCAACCATGCAGGGATAAACAAGATCACAGAAAGAGGAAAGTCTTTTCTGGATTTTTCTCAGGTCTCCTGCCACTTTTTTCTCCAATGCCGGATACATTCTCCAGTACTCGAAGTAACCACATCCGAGCAATCCGACTTTTATATTGTTGTTTTTATGATTGGAACTGATGATGTCTCCAAAAGATTGGGCATTGGAAGCTTCAAAAGATGTTATTTTAGGCTTAGACATATTTACTCCTGCGATTTCGAGAAGAATTTATTGCATGCTTCTGACATTGTTACTGCTTCAAATTTTTTATTCATTGAAGCAGCTTTCTCTTGACCGTAAGCGATGAGTCTTCTGTAAAATTCAAAACCAAGCAGTGGCTCATTTCCTTCCTGTATAGGAGAGACATGGCACACCGGAACAAAAGGTATGTCATTTTCAATACAGGCGTCAAGGTCGTGTCTTGCCAGGTCAAATGTTATCTCTAACTTATCTTTTTCCAGATACCATGTGTATTCCGCTGTAAGGGGCAGCGTTTTCATATCGCCTTTAACTTGGGCGGCATCAAAATCTTTCTTTGTAATGGGCTTGATTTTAATTTCTTTTTTGTTATTCAAAATATCCCATGCTCCGGGCTGAAAACATTTGGAACTGTCGTAAGCATATTTTTCAAGGACTAACGCAGTGAAAAGATTACCGCATACGGAAAGGCACGGGCCCCTGAAACCTTTGATTTTACAATTCAAATTCTGTTCAAGAATTTCACGCCCATTTCGCAATCTTGAAGTAATCACAGAGACTGATAATTGCTTTTCTATTTCCGGGCGATGCGTCCTGACAAATTCCTTGTTTTCTTTTTCATGGGGCAAATCCAATATCATTTCAGGAGGTATGCCGAATTCGAACCTGGTGTGCTCCAATCCATGCTGCCCGATTTCATGTCCCTGCGATATCATGTTTTTCAATATCGAAGAATAAGTTTTGCTTTTCTTTTCAAAGGACAAAGGAACTGTGAACAATGTCATTTTGATTTTCTCTTCTTCGCAGAAAGCCAAAAGTCGCTCGAGATGCGCTTCCGTGGAATATCCATCAAGGCATCCGTCATCGGTGCTGAAACAGAATAAAAAACTTTTCATTGCAATAGCCTTTCTATATTATTTATCGCTTCAGGAACAAATGAGGATTTTTTCAAAACCTCTGCATATTTCACGCCGATTTTGCTTCCGTGGAAACGAGCCCTTGCCGTTAATTGATCAACCATTTTATCAAGATGCTTTTCCGCGGTCTTGAATTTCTTCCATGCCTCTATCTTGGCGTCAAAAGTATCGGAGATATCTACAATATGGGTTGGTTCAGGCAAATCATGAATAACTTCGAAATGGTAAAAGGATTTTGCCGTCCACGGTTCGCCAAGATCGGCGCTGCAATGCCAGGCCGCCTGCCACCAGGCGTCGGATGTCATTCTTGCCATTGCCATGTGCTGGAAATATTCTGCCCAGTAATGCCCCAGTATTATATCCGGTTTTACTCTTCTTATTTCTTCAATGCAGATTCTATAATTTTCCCTATTTTCCTGTACCGCAAAATCCGGCAGGTCATGACATTTGAAATCGGAAACGCCGATTACGGAATGCGCTTCCACTGCTTCCGACTTGAATGCTTTCACTATGTCCTCGGCCTTTTGCGATTTGCATTCTGTTGCTTCGTCTCCGTTTCCAAAACAAACCACACTGACCGATATGTTGTTATCAGTGAACTTTTTTATAATTCCACCCGCCGCGATAATGGAATCGTCAAGGTGTCCGGCAAGAATCAGTACTTTTTCCATTTTAATAACCTCTCAATGTTTTCATGCTCTAATAGTACTATATTTGAGATTATTAAACTACACCTTTCCTGCTGATTTGTTTTCCTTTTCTGCTCTTTCTGAAAGAAACGGGAGACTGCTTCTCAAGCTTTTTGAAAATTCGGTTAAAATGTGTCAGATTGCTGAAACCAGTTTCGGTAGAGATTTCCGTTATGCTCATATTGGTATTGAGTAAAAAATCTTTTGCTTTTTCTATTCTGAACTTATTCAGATACTGAACAAAACTTATTCCAAGTTCTTTCTTAAAGAGATGACTGAAGCGGCTGGCGCTGAGAAATATACGGGAGGCCGCGTCTTCTATGCTTATTTTATTCTTGTACTTTTTTTCAATGTAGCCCCGTATAACAGAAATTTTGTCTTTTTCATGTATTTTTTCAAAGAAGAGAAGTTTGCTTTGGCTGTCCACGATGTAATTACTGACAAGGGAAATCAAATCTACTATTGCCTGGAGTTTCTCTTGATCTAAATATGGTGTTTTGAAGAAATGTTTTTTTAAATCAGAATCACTAGTATTCAAATTCAAATCAGATATCATCTCTTTGAATTTTCTGAAGCTTTTTTCTGAGGGTTTTTCCCGTAAGATCTGACCGGCTGTAACACAGCCAATAAATTTTTTGTTGATGAATATAGGTACTCCTATATCAGTTAGTCCGGCATGGCATGTATATATTACGCTCTTCTGTTTGATTCTTGCTTCATTTAATGCCGAGGCATCATATATTTCACATTTTTTTCTGCCCTCGGGGCATGCTCTTATAAGTTTACAAAGCGGATTCAGGTGATGCTCCGGACATAGTTTGAAGCATTCTCCGTCAGACGATGCGAAGTCCATAGGAATACCTGTAAGTCTATAAACGATATTATGGTATTCTGCCAGAATTTTTTCTTTGCTTACATCGATGATCTTCTCGTAGATTTTCTTCTCAGTCATAATGTTTTTCTCCATAAATAGCAGGAAACGTAAAATATTCAGCCGAAAAGGTGTGGATTTATTTTCATGTTTATTATAACATCTACAATAGAATAAAAAAGTATTGTCAGGATAAATAAGTAAATATTTTAATGGGATATGAGAAAAGTATGAAACAGCGGTTGAGTGAATTGAAAATTTTCAAGAAAATCGCAAAGAAAGAAGCAATAAAAGTAGTGGCGCTTGGGTCCTCCAGTACTCAGCGTTTCATGTGTGGAATGCATTGGTTTGATTATGTCGAATTGGGATTTAAAAATACTGATTATAGAGTAGGCCAATTTATAAACTCCGGTGTATCAAATGACAGTACCGTTCAATGGCTTGAACGCTTCGACAATGAATGTGCAGTTTACAAACCGGATTTAGTTTTATTTACTGTAGGCGCCAATGATTGCAGGCTGGAGCATTCCCTTGAAAAATTCAAAAAAAATCTGATGGAATTATACGACAGGATAAAAGGAACAGGAGCGGATCTTGTATTTCAGACTTTTTATCCTCTGGACATGGAACGAGCAAAAGGAGCATGGCTAAAGATAGAAGAATATATTCCAGTTGTCAGGCAAGTGGCGGAAGAAACCGGAAGCCTTCTGATTGACACTGAAAAACGCTGGAAAAAATTAAGGGATTACAATATTGAATTATACAGGGCTTTATTGAGGGACTTTGCGCATTTAAATGAAATGGGAAATATGGTGCTTGGACTTGATATAATGCGTTTCTTCAATACCGGGCTTTTGGTAAAAGACGGACAGATTGATTATTGCCGGGATGGCTTGCTCCTGCAGCATAAAATAGATTCCTTAGACAGATAAAATATAAAAAGAGGATGTTTGATGAATAAGAAAATCTCCCAGGAAGGTTCTTTCGTATGGGTTGTCCCGGATGGCTATCTGCCGCCAGGCGGCGAGGGGGAAATGAAAAGCCATGAGGCGTTGATGATTCTTAACACGAATAATAAAAAAGCAAATGTCAGGATGGACATATACTTTGAAGATAAAGACCCCGTCAGGGACATTCCTGTAACTGTAGGCGCCGAACGTATCCTCTGTATCAGGATAGACAACCCTGAACAGCTCGGCTATGACATGCCCGTACTGACACAGTATTCTCTCAGGATAAGGAGTGATGTCAAGGTAATCGTCCAATTCGGCAGGATGGATGTTCGCCAGTCCAATCTGGCCTACTATGGAACAATGGCGCATCCGGTAAAATAAGAGGATGTTATAATGATAAATAAAATAAATTTAAACCAAACATTGGACAGGTTGCTGGCTTTTGCCGAACACCGCCTTGAAGATGGAATTTTGGTAAGCGTTAGATCATATTATGATGCTGAAAATAAAGAATCTGAACAGGCCTATATCAAGGAATGTCCGCTTATAACGGAAAGAGAGAATTGTGTAAAACTTGCTAAAACCTATTTTGAAAAATTTGATTCCGCTTCTTTATGGGACTTTATACCTGTTTCATATCCCGCCTGCTCATTTGGAGAATCAATATGGTCGGGTTTTTTTGGCGGGAAAATAACTTTTGCAGGAACTAAAAATGCAACATGGAGTTCCTGCGAAAAGCCAGTTATAGAAAACTTTGAAAATTTCAATTTTCCTGATTTCTCAATGGATAACTTCTGGATACGTAAATTTCTTGAGACGGCAAAATATTTTGTTGATAATATAGGTGCTCTTTGTGACTATACTCCCTTCATTTTTGACGACTGTTTAAATCTTTTAGTTGAACTAAGGGGAGCCGGAAATGCATATATGGATATTTATGATTATCCTGATCTAATTGCTCGTTTCATGGATTGGAGCGTTGATTTGAATATAAAACTTTACGACCTCCAATCGAATCTTTTCAGAAGGACAGCAGATGATGCCATTGGAAAACATCCATATAAAAAGTATCTAAGGAGTCATATTCCAGATTTAAGCGTAGATGCTTATGGAGTGTGTGATACTGAAATATATAAGAAATGGGGGCTTGAACAGCATAAGAGAATTGTGGCGCATTATAGTGGCGGTCGAATGCATATTCATGCAAATGGCAGACACTTGTGTAAGACAATCGCGACAATCAAGGGCTTGTGCTATTGCTACTTAAGTGATGACATTGGATATCCTCCTCCCTGGGAAATACTTGAAGTATTGAAAGAAGAACTTCATCCTGTACCTATAGCAATAGATATACCTTGTGAGGTTTTTATCCAACGCTTGAATGAAAATACTTTGCCGGGTGGAGTCTTGTATAGGTTAGACGGAGTAAAGAGGACAGAAGAAAGCAAAATTATGAAAAAAGTTTTTGATTATTCTCCTAAGAACAGGTGAGAAATCTAAATATACATTGTGAAACTAAAAAAGGATTTACAAAATGTCGAAAATAACAAAAGAAGAATTCAAATCACGTATTGCAAGAATTCAGGATGAGATGAAAGTGAACGGCCTTGATGGAATTATGGTTTACGGTGATGAATACCGGAAGGAAAGCCTGAGATATGTATGCAATTTCTGGCCTATCTTTGAAAGAGGCGCATGTTTTATCCCATTGAAGGGCAAAGCTGTTTTCGCGGGAGCCCCCGAAGGTGAAAAGTATGCCCGTGAAATGTGCGTATGGGATGATGTCAGGAATATAAAGGAATTCGCATGTGTTTCCGTCCCCGAAGAAATCAATTACCCGATGGCTAATTTTTCGTCCCTTGCCGGAATATTGCAGGAAGTCTTGAACGGCGGTAAAAAGCTTGGTATAGTAGGTCTATGGGATATATCGGCGCCGATTATGGACAGAATTGGAAATTCACTGGACGGCATTCAGATACTGGATGCTTCTCCCGTTCTGACAAAACAGAGAATCATCAAGAGTCCCGCAGAAATAGAATGCCTCAAAAAGGCCGGACATATGGCATGTATCGCATATGAAAAACTTATTGAACACGCAGTTCCAGGCAATACCGAACGCATGGCTGCCGGAGCGGCTGAAGGCGCCGCAAGGATGGCTGGGGCCGAGGACATCAATTTCACTGTCTTTGGTAGCGGCAAACGCGCTGATACAATAATTGGCAGGGCAACAGAAAAAATCATCCAGGACGGCGATATGATAATGGCGGCAATAGCAGTGCAATACGAGGGATATGTTGCCACTGCCGAATATCCTTTTGTTGCCGGCAAAGCTTCCGATAAACAAAAACGCTTCCTGAATGTCCTTTTCGAAGCCGCTGAAGTCCAATTGAAATATCTTAGAAATGGTGTTATCTCCGGCGAAATGGTACGGGCTGTCAAAGAAGTATTCAAGAAACATGGTCTCGAAAAATATGACGTTTATCCACCCATGCACGGCATAGGTCTTGCCGAAGCCGAAAGCCCATATCCCGACGAGACTGCCGAATATCCGCTTGTTACTGGAATGTGCGTCAATTCCGATATAAGTTTATTCGGTCATCCCGATGGATCAAATCGCCTTGAGGAAGGGTTTGTTATAACAGAAGCCAACACCAAATCTTTAACGCCATTGATAAGAAAACTTGTAGAGAACGGGATATGATAATGAAACGCAGTACCAAGGCGTGATATTTTCTAAAGTTTAGGAATCCTGAAGATGAAGAGTTAATTTTGAGTTATGGTAATGCAGTCTTGGAAAACTCTAATTACAACAAACAATAGTTTTCCTGGATAAAAGAAATGGATTTCAGTTATGGAATTGAAAAAACAACCGCTGGCATCTTATGACCTGCATCTTCATACTTTCTGGAGTTATGATGGTTGCACATCCGTAGAGTATTATTTTCAAAGAGCTTTAGAGTTGAAACTGCGTGCGATAGCGATAACCGAACACTTTACAATGGATTCACTGCCGGACATTATTACTGCTTCGAAAAAATACCCGGCAGTCAGATTTATACCATCAGTTGAAATGACTGTTACATGTTCAGTAGGTGCGGTGGACATACTGTGTTTTGGCATGCCCCTTGAAATTCCAACAGAAATTGAAGAGATTTTTGAAAGATACCGTCAATGGCAAAGGGATTGTGGCGAGGCATTTTCCCGAGGCATGACGGAACTCGGATTCAATTATTCAAAAAATGAACGATTGAAACTCCTGAAGAAATACAGGCCTGCCAATGTTATAGAAAAACAGGGCGTAACACATGTGTACGGACAGAGCGCTTATTTCATAAATGCCGGGTACATAAAATCCGGGGATGACGCCAAACTTCTTAAAGAAAAAATCAGAATCCCAGAATATCCACAAGCAAGGGAAATCTTACCAGCGTTCAAGCGTTGCGGAGCACTTATAGCTATTGCGCATCCGACACATTATTTTAATAGAAACGACATAGAGCGCATGGATGAGCTCAGAGATGAGCTTTCATTTGAAGGAATTGAATGTGCCCATGACCTGATACCGATGGAATTGACCCATTTCTACAGAGATTATTGCTTAAAACACGGGCTTTTTTCATCTGGAGGCTCCGACAGTCATTCTGACCCTGATAATCCCAAGATCCATATAGGGACACAGCATGAATTTGCAAGACATATCGGGGAACAAGAATAGCTGGATGAAATATTCCAACGACTTAAAAATAAATGAAAAAAGAGAGCCACATGTCTAACAAACTCATTTTTGTAAAGATATTTTATAATAACTGGAAGCCATTGCTTTTGTTACCATAAGCTATTACGAGCAAGAAAAAATTCCATAATAATAAGGAGAAAAAGGAAATGAATTACGAGGCATGGATATGGACGGAACTTTTAGCTTTCGATAATACACAGAAAGATCAGGGTGTATCAGAATACCTCATAAAAACCGGTTTTATCCCTAAGGGAATATGTCTTCTGGTTTCATCTCCAGATTTTGTTTTGCTTCATGATGGTATCAAGGAAGAAAAGATTCTGCCGCCGGATATATGTTCACGGCGCGGACACGAGAGAAATGAAGAAAGAGAAAGGCAGGAATGGACTAATTATCAGATAAAATCACTTGTGGAAAATCTGCACAAAAAAGGTGTTGAAGTTTATATCTCAATGTTCACATCATATATGATGGATAAATTTCACGGCGAATGGATGAGTAAGCACCCGGAAGTCATGCAGGAATGGGATTTCCAGGGACGTTCTCCTTGCGTTAACTGCCTGCGAAGACTTAAAGACGGTAGATATTTTGAGGATATTTTCATTGCTAAAGTTATAGAAGCCTCTAATGATTACGGTTTTGACGGCTGGCATGGACCTGATGGCTATGGGCCGTTATCATCCGGTGCATTGCCATATACAGATTGTTCCGATGACATGATGGGACAGTTTGCCGCTTATTATAAAAAACCGTTACCCGATATAGTAACATGTGATTCAATTATTCGAATTCCGACCGTTCGAACCTTGCAGGACAGGATGAACTGGCTTTGGAGCAATCTGAGGAAAGAATGGATAGATTTCAACGTAACACGATGGGAAACCTTCTGGAAAAAAATGGTTGACGCCCTTCACAAAAATGGGAAGAAAGCGCTGATTAATTCTGCATGGACCAGAGCATGTTTTGAAGCAATGTATCGTTATGGTATTGATTATAGAAGGATAACAAATACCGGCGTTGATTATATGGTGGTCGAAACCGTTGCTGAAGGATTATCTTTAATAAATGAATCTATAAAAAGAAATTTGCATCATGACTTTCTTGCCATGCTTATGGAAATAAAAGCGTTTGCTCCTGATATGAAGTTGCTCTTTCTGCATGGCGTGAAAGATGTCGTTGAAGAATTCAATCTGCTCAGTCATGCTCCGACTTCACTGGAAAGGGATTGTTATTCTCTTGCCAATATCTATTATCAGGATAAAGAGAAATTACCGCGCCGTGCAGTGGACGGTCTTCTGGTATGCCTGGGAGACGGAATAACTTCTGAAGAATGGGAATGGCTCAAAACACGCTGGGATTTGTCCTTTGCCGCTAAATCCCGGAAAAGCGGAGAACTTACGTTTGTATGGTCTGACAATGCGTTTTATGAACTACTTGATGATTATATTCGCAATGGCACATGGAGTTCACATCTTACAGCATTTCATCTTATGGAAAGAGGCATTCAAATCCAGACGGGGGCAAGGATTGAAAATGTCGAGTTTCTGAAAGGCCCCTTACTTATACCATGTTCCCATCTTTTGCCTGACAGCGAACTGAAAAATATTCTCGCCTATGAAAACGGTCCCCTAATTCTTATTGGTAATCTTGAGGCCGAGCAAATTCCATCGAATTCCGTTTTTATAAAATGCGGAGATATGGCATGTGCCATAATCAATTCATCCATGAAAAGACAATCCGTGATTATCCCGTATTTTTCCGGGAAATTTATTGAAGAAAAAGTACCTTTAAGCTTCAAGGAGGATATATCCTGGTGTGAGGTTCTTGAGCTCTTCTGGGTAAGCGCTTCGGAATTCATATCCTCTGCAATCGAAGAATATAACAGTGAAAAAGGACTTACTTCATGTACCTGTATTTCTGAAAATAACAAAGTAACCCTTATGAGTTCACAAATTGATGAACATAAAATTCATCTGGCAGTTAAAAATACCGACAGGCATTATTTGAAAAGGGAAATCAGCATAACAAAGAAACCTGATAAAATAAAAATACAAGGCAAATATCCCGCTACCGAGCTGGCCTGTAATAATAACAAATTCAGTGTGCGGATACCACCACATGGAATTATAATTCTTGAGATAAGCATCTGAAAATAACTGCTGTAACCTATATCCCGTGACGCCTGTTCAGTCGCCGCAAAACAGAGTATTGGAAACTTTCAAAAAAATTCTGTTTTTTTCTTGGAAAAACTATTGACTTAATTCTCCGCTTGTGTTATCATTAAGATACAAACAGTATCCAAGAGTATCCTAATTGGGAAAGATGTGGATTTATGAATTTGAAAAAAGAAAAAGGCAAGTCCCATAAGATAGCTGAAGCTGTAAAGTCAGAAATTGCGTCAGGCAAAATGAGGCCCGGAAACAGATTGAAGAGTGTCCGCGAACTGGCTTCTTATTTTTCTGTAAGCACGAAGGCGGCCCAGAGGGCGTTTGATACGCTGGAAATTGAAGGCTTCGTGGAGCGCAGGCAGGGTTCCGGTACTTTCGTCAGGGAAAATAAAACTTCCAGAAGCAATACAGTTTATTTTCTTGTTCCACACGCATCGCATATTGCGTCTTCACATGAATCAAGTGTCATGCTCAATCGTATCCTTTACGGGATAACATCCGCTCCGTCACCCAGGGTATTGCCTCAATTAGTTCCTGTTTCAAAACAAAATGTCCGGAGCATAACCAAAACACCATCCGCCATAGACTGGGCAACCTTGGAGCAAATTCCCGCCGGTGCAAATGTCTTTGCAAGTGCTTTATGGTATAATAGAATTTTCCCCTTTCTCGTGGAACGCGGAGTCAAAGGGCTTCTTCTCGTTGCACAGTATGAACAGGAGCAGCAGAAAATGTATGATCTTATCAGAGATGCTTCCTGGTCGTTTATTACGATAGACCGTTTTGCCGGGATACAGAAAACCGTGGAATATCTCTATCGTCTCGGAAGACGGCGGATTGCCGCAATAAAGCGTTGCCCTGAACAACCTGAGCATCCCTTCAGAAAAGGTTTTATAACGGCTTATGAAAATTACGATATGGTTTTCAAAAATGATTTCTTTCATGAAATTACTCCAGAGCAATCTGAAGGCAATATGAGTGATACGGTATATGAACTCTTCAGAAAAACGAAATTCGATTCTCTGATTTTATGTAATCCGAATATTGTCGGCGCCACATATTCAGCGCTCGCTAAAATCGGACTGAAAGTACCTGATGATGTCGCTGTAATTGCCTTCAGGGATATGCCTGAATACGTTAATTTAACTCCTGCTGTAAGCGCGTTTGATTTTTCATGGGCGGACATAGGCCGGGAAATTTCCCGTATTTTCACTTCAGACGATCCTTTTTACAAAGATACCCGCTTCCATTCGTCAATTATCAAACGCGGCTCCACTGAGAAAAATATGCGCCCTGGTACGGATGAAGAATTCATGACAGAACTATCCTACGCTCAGGATATAATGCAATAAAATGCCTGGAGAAAAACTTATGGAAAACAGTAACTTGAGAATTACACAATGTCAAAAAGTTTTCAATCCAGAACACCCTCATATGGCAATGAAATATAGGAATTTTACCCTGCTCGAACTCCTCATTGTAATAGCAATCATAATGATACTGGCAAGTGTTTTACTGCCATCCCTCAGCAAGGCCAGAAGCGTAACTCAAAGAATCGCATGTACCAACATACTCAAGCAGATTTCAACGGGTACCCAGATGTACGTACAGGATTACAATGACTGGCTGCCCAGCGGAAGTATGTACAGCGGCGGCGGCGGCACTATTTATTGGTTTGAACATGTTGGTAACTATATTAGCCGTCGCAAATCATATTTCAAATGTCCCTCTGAAAATGTTGCTGTCGGGCCCAATACTGGCGAATTTTTCTATTACACACATTATGGCATAAATTCGAGATTGACAGGGGACTATGACCTCTTGAGAAAAGTCAGTACAATTAAAAGCCCTTCTATCGCCGCCCATTATGCAGATAACATAAACAAGGATACTTTTAGAGTCATATATGGTTTCAATGTTTCATTCAGGCATGTTGCCGGAACAGGCAATTTATGCTATCTCGACGGGCATGTGTCCAGTAAAAAAATAAATGATATTGGCAACGGTTCATCATACTTCAAAGAAGGTTTTGAGTGAAAAGGTGTTTCAAGTGGGGAAAATTATGAAGATTTATGTTAGTGCTGATCTGGAAGGAATTTCAGGGATAGTGAATTTTGAACAGACGGGCAGGGATAATAAAGGCCCTGAATATGAAAGGGCAAGAAGGTTGCTGACCAATGAAGTCAATACTGTTGTTGCGGCATGCAGAGAAGCCGGAGTTGAAAAGGTCGTTGTTATGGATGGTCATGCTGGCGGATATAATTTCATAGTAGAGGATTTGCATCCTGAGGGGGAATATGTCATCGGGACCAACAGGAAGAAATCTTTTGAGGGAATGACTGACGATTTTGATGGAGTTATCCTTCTGGGATATCATGCAATGGCGGGAACCGAAAATGGTGTTTTAGACCATACACAATCATCGAAAACATGGTATAACTATTGGATCAATGATATAAAAATGGGAGAACTTGGACAGAGCGCAATTCTCGCCGGACATAGAAATATACCGGTTATTTTAGTTACCGGCGATCTTGCAGTATGCAAAGAGGCAAAGGAGCTATTGCCGCATATTGAAACTGTCGCCGTGAAAGAAGGATATTCACGCACCTGCGCCAAAATAATACCTCCCTCCGCTGCACAATTGATGATAGGGAGGGGTGTTAAAAAAGCCTTGAGTAAAATAAAAACAATGAAACCGTATAAAATCAGTTTTCCCGCAAAAGTAAAAATTGAATTCCAGACAACAGACATCGCAGACACTTATGAAAAAAATGGATGGAAGAGGGTCAGTGGCACAATTGTTGAAAAAATCGTTGATAAACCTAAAAAAGGACAGGACTTAAGAATTCTTTGAAAAAATTATTTTTATTGCGCAAATAAAAGACGTAGGAAAAAATCTTATGAAAAACAGAGATATCAGAAATTTTAAATATCCGGAATGTCCTTTTGAAATAATAAAATATAGGTTTTTTACATTGGTAGAGCTTATGATTGTAATAACAATAATATTAATCCTTGCCGGACTTTTATTGCCGGCTTTGAAGAACGCAAAGAGCATGAGCCAATCTATTCTTTGCAAGGGAAATCTCAAACAGATTGGTATTGCCATGACCGGATATGTTTCTGATTACAATGAAAAACTAATGTGGAGCGGTACTCCTTATGTAAGCGCAGCAACTGGAAACGGATCTATTCGTCCGTGGTATGAACTTCTAGGCATCTTCGGACCATACTCTATACTTGATTATGGAGTCAGAATAGCCAGTTTGGCGACAAAGAACGAACGCTATGGGAAAAATATGCTGTGTCCCAATCAGAATATATCAGATAAAACACTTTTCTCTTATGCCGATTATGCCTGCAACCGGTGGTTCTTCGGGGTAAGAACACAAACGGATACTTACAAAAATCATTCGGTTGAGATGATGCAGAAGCCAAGCCAGGTCATATTGGTGGCCGATAACGGGTACGACAGTAATTATTCAGTTTCAATGGGATGGTTTTCGGGAAATACTGCATATGATGGATACTGTATAAGGTCTAATCATATCAAAAGTGCGAACATTCTTTTCGGCGATATGCACGTAAATGGCATGAAACGCGAAGATATAGGTAATGGCTCCTCAATACTCAGGAGTGGTTTTGATTCTTTCTCAGGATATGAATGAAAATTTAAATAAGGAAATATTGAAGTTATGAGAATATTAGAAGACAGAAATAAAATAAAATTTACTGCAATGTTTTTTTTGTTGGCTGGAAGTGTATTTTCGTGGCACAGAGAATTATTGGCGGAAGATGGTAAAAACATAGATGAGCACCGTCTTCAGATTATGAACCTTTACAGACAGGGAACTGCTGGTATTCCGGAACTTGAAAAAGCTTTGAACGATAAGAGCACTCTTACGCGCCGTGCCGCTGTCCGTGCCTTGGCTGATATGGGTGAACCAGCCATTGGCGCATTAATCAAGGCAACGGATAATGAAGATGCGCTTGTAAGAAGGATTGCGCTTCTTGAACTGACGAAAGCGGGCGCCGATAAGTCAACGCAATATCTGGAAAAATCACTTGCAGACAAAGATGTGACCATAAGGGAAGATGCCGTAAAAAAACTTATTGTAATTAAACCGCGAACGGAAGAAATAAAAAAACTCATGCAGCAGGCGCAGAAAGATGAATGCATGGATGTGCGCGCGCCCGTAACGGCGGCTTTATGGCCGTTTCAGAAAGAAGTTGTCCTGCTGAAGGACCGCCCTGATATGGCGGATCACACTGCCCGGATTAAACTTGAACAAAGCATAGAATTGCCTGTTAAAGGATGGAAATTCAAAGTTGACACAAAATTGGACGGGCACGTGAGGCAATGGTTCAAACCTAATCTGAATGACTCAAAATGGAAGGATATATCGATAGGACTATGGAAGGATGCGCATATAGGCATAGCATGGCAGCGTCTTTCCTTTACCCTGCCGTCTAAGCCTGATTTTACGGCGGTTGAACTCCGTTTCGGCGCGGTGGATGAAAGCGCCTGGGTCTGGATCAACGGCAAGTATGCCGGGCATCACGATATCGGTCCTGAGGGATACAACAAAGAATTTTCTCTGGATGTTACCAATGAATTAAAATGGGGCGAGAAAAACCAGTTGACAGTTCGCGTGCTCAATACAGAAGTCGGCGGGGGAATATGGAAACCCGTATATATAGATGCGTTGAAATTTAGATAAAAAAGGAAAAAGTTATGATAAGTTTCAGAATAATATCCACATATTTTATATTTACACTGTTGATAGCATCTGCATTCGGGACGGAACCAGGACAGGAAAAAGAAATAATAAGTATCGTGGAAAGCGGGCGGACTGTCTTTCAGAGAATGGAACCGGATGCCGGACTCTGTCTCTCTATCAGGAATTCAGGAGAAAAAACTCTGTCTGCTGTTTCTGCCCGCATAAATTCAGCAGATAATATATTGAGAGATAAAATTGCGATCCCGGATATTTCACCGCAGAGCAGTATATCCGTAAAAATACCAATAGATACAACATTAAAACCGGGCAAATATGATACAGGCCTGCATTTCACGGGGATGCTGGAAAATCTTCAGTTTGATAAAGAGATTACGCTTATCATTATTATCGTGCCAAGGCAGAATAAAGATGAATTTCCCGTAATACTATGGAGTGTTTCCAGTCTTGATAAAATAAAGGGCATCGGCTTTACCCATGCCGGCCTTCCCCTTTCCAGAAACTATGAAAATATATGGAAAAAAGGAAAACCTCTCGGACTCCAAAGCAATAATCTACTGAAAAAAATGGATGATGCCATGTCATCCGGAATTAGATGCATGATAAATATGCTTCCTGGTGAATGCATCAGCGCTTCTGAAAACCTGAAAATGAAGTATCAGAGAATAGACAGAAACGGCGGAACATACAGAAGGTGCGGTCTCTGTGGTAATTTCCCGGAAATCCAGAATTATTTTTATAATGTCGGAGCTTCAATTGCAATGAGCTATGGAAAACATCCGGCGTTTCAGGCGGTAAACATTAATACAGAAGTACGTGACACGTCGGAAATCTGTTTCCATAAACATGACAGGGATGCTTATATCACTTATTCCGGAGAGGATTTCCCGGCGGAAGTTTCCTCAAAAAGAGGTTTGTCTGCGGCATTAAAACAAAAATATGTTCCTGTGAATGGCATTGTTCCAGATGACAATACCATTCTGAAATTCTATAAGTGGTTTTGGAAAGAGGGCGATGCATGGAACATTTTGAATTCTAAAGTCCATGAAGGATTAAAGACATCCGGCAGGCCGGATTTCTGGACCTTCAATGATCCGGCAGGGCGCGTCCCTCCGACATGGGGAAGCGGCGGAGATGTCGATGCCATATCGCACTGGACATATACTTATCCTGATCCTCTTAGAATGGCTCTTGCGGTAGATGAACTTTTTGCCATGGCAAAAGGAAAGCCCGGACAGAAAGTAATGAAAATGACCCAGGTCATATGGTATAGAAAGCAGACTGCTCCAACATTACCTGCAAAAGAAAAGTACCGTGCGGAATGGGAAAAGAAAGAACCTGATGCAACATTCATAACAACAGCTCCTGATCATTTGCGGGAAGCTTTCTGGTTAAAAATATCCAGACCAGTACAAGGGATAATGTATTTCGGCACAGGAGTTTTGTTTGGAGAAGGAAAAAGTCAGCGCCTGACGAATCCTGAAACGCTTAAGGTACTTTCGGAATTGTTACATAAAACGCTAGCTCCATTGGGGCCGACACTATTGCAAGTGCCGGGCATACGCCCCGATGTAGCTATTCTTGAGAGCTTTACTTCCAGTGTCTTCGGTGAAGAAGCTACCTGGGGGTGGGCACGCGGGTGGACTGGCGATGCTCACCTGATGTTGCAATGGGCGCGTTTGCAGCCTGAGGTAATCTACGAGGAAACTATTGTACGCGATGGTTTGGATGGTGTCAAGGTGCTGTTAACGCCGAATTGCTCAGTGCTTCCAGTTAGTGTTTTTGAAAAAATCCGTGAGTTCCAGCGTAAAGGCGGAATAATAGTAGCGGACCAGAATCTGGCACCTGCGCTGAAGTCTGATATACTTCTTCGCAAATTTACCCGCAATGGGCCTCCTGACAAATCCAAGACTGAATTACAGAATATGGCATCAAAACTCAGAGATGAATTGAAAGAAGTCTATACTCCGTCCCTGGATTCATCTGACTCTGATGTAATAGTGTACAGACGTGCATATAAAGACACCGATTACATTTTTGCGATCAATGATAAACGTACTTATGGAGACTATGTCGGACATCATCGCAAAGTTATGGAGAAAGGACTCCCTAATACTGCCGAATTATTTCTGAAACGCAAAAACGTCTGTGTCTATGACCTGACCGAAAACCGTGAGATACTGACGAAATCTACAGAGAACGGGATAAAATGGAACGCTGATCTTGCGCCCGGCGGTGGACGGCTTTATATGGTTTCATCCAGGCCATTGGAGAAAATTATTATTGATGTCGCACCTCGCAAGGAGGACGAACAGAAAGTCCGCATATCTGCAAAAGTTACGGATAAAAAACTTCAACCGTTGGATGCCGTTGTGCCGATGGAAATAAAAATTATCGACCCGAAAGGGAAAGAGGCCGAGTTCAGTGGTTATTATGGAGCAAAGGACGGCATTCAGGAAATAAATCTTGATCTGGCGAAAAACGATGGACCCGGAACATGGATAATAAAAGCAAAGGAATTAGCTACGGGCAAAACTGCGGAAGCTGCTTTCAAATTTATTAAAAAATAGTAAATATCAACTAGGGAAAAAGCAAAAATGAATGAAAGGGTTCAAGTCGGAATTATTGGTTTGGGAACTATGGGACAGGGGCATATCAAAACCCTCCTGAATGATGTTCCTAACTGTGAAGTCGTTGCCGTATGTGATACAGATGAGAAACGGTTTAAAGAAGCGGAAGGAAAAGGGCTTCTGAGTGAAAAAATGCAGCGTTTTTCTTCATACGGTAAATTGATAGACTCAGATCTCTGCAAAGCTGTTGTTGTTGTTACACCACATCCGTTTCATCCTGAAATCAGTATCTATGCTTTCAGAAAAGGCCTGCACGTTCTAAGCGATAAACCGATAGCAATAACGGTTTCAGCCGCCGATGAAATGATAAGGGAATGGAAGAAGACTTCACTTAAATTTTCCACTATGTATTCAATGCGCACTACCTCTGTAAACATAGCTATAAAGGATTTTCTGCTACAGGGAAAACTGGGTGATATCAGAAGAGTTGATATGGTCTGTACAAAATGGCTCAGAACACAGAGATACTATGATGAACAGACTTGGAGAGGAACCTGGAAAGGCGAAGGGGCGGGACTTCTTTTAAATCAGGCGCCGCATAATCTTGATCTTCTTTACTGGTGGTTTGGTCCGGCAGAAGCGGTATCAGCAGAAGTGTCAAAAAGGTTCCACAATATTGAGACAGAAGATGAAGTTACTGCAAATATCAGAACTAGATCCGGATTTCCCATCAGGTTTTATTCAACCACAGGCGAAGCTCCCGGTTTCGACAGAGTGGAAATTGTAGGGAGTAAAGGAACATTGATCAGGGATGGGCGAATGGCTAAAGTTTTCACTTTCCTTGAATTGGAAGAAGAGATTGAAAAAACTATTTATGAAAATGAGAATACTATGCTGGATGTTGCATTTTAAAAAACGGAAATTGAAGTTCCTGATTTGCCCAGAGGACATAAAATAGTATTTCAAGATTTCTTCGATGCAATCATCAATGACAGTGAAAACAGCGGTATGCTTGCTCCTGGCGATGAGGGAATACATTCGCTGGAATGGGCAAACGCGATGCTTATGTCTTCAATCGAAAAACGTGAAATAATACTTCCCATTGATAGAAAGAAATATGATGAATTATTAGAAAAATTGAGAAACGGAAAAATTAAAATATAGAAAGGTAAAAACCATGAAAATCGCAATCACCCCTATAAGTGTTTCCAGAATGTTCCGTTCAGGAGAAATGGACATTGAAAAATTCATGCAATTCTGCGCCGAACTGGAGATTGACGGCATTGACTTGCTCGATTCGAATTATTATCCGTGGTTCTGGAAAGATAAGAAAAATGAAATCAGGAAAATTCCGGGTTTGCTTGAGAAATACGGGCTCAAACTTGCCGCTTGTGCCACAGCAAATAATTTTGCTAAACTGAAAGAAGAAGACAGAAAAACTACTGTTGAAAAAGTAAAGTCGGCAATTGCTGAAGCCGCTGAACTTGGAGCGCCCATGCTTCGTGTTTTCGGCGGTCATCATTATGATTTTGGCGGGGAAGCCGCAATTGATCATTGGAATGGTCTAAAGTTAGTTATGGAGGGACTGGAAAAATGCGTTGAGGAAGCGGCGCGTTACAAGGTGGTACTGGCGCTAGAAAACCATGGAAGGCTTCCGGGGCATTCATATGAAGTGGAAGCTATCATAAAGCATTTTAATTCTCCCTGGGTAAAAGTGATGTTCGACTGTGCTAATTTCATGGGGAATGCAATGGATGAGCCGGAAAATCCTCTGCGCGCATATGAACGACTTAAAAAACATGTTGTTCATGTCCATGTGAAAGACACGGGCCCAGCAATCACGTCAAACCTGCGCAGAATGGAAGGTTATGTCGCGGGAATGGGTAAAGTACCGCTCAGACAGTTTGCGGCATTGCTTGAAGAAAATAATTATCAGGGATTCTGTTCCCTGGAATATGAAGCGTCCGCAATTGTCCCGGAAACTATCGGTGTAAAACAGAGCATTGAATATCTCAAACGCATCAGGGCTATTCATCAGATGTTCAAAGAAGAAAACAAATAGGTGAAAAATGGATGTTGTTCAGGAAATAAGACTGATGTCCATAATGGCGCATCAGGATGATTTTGAATTTACTGCGGCTGGCACGTTTGCCCTCATGAGAAAACATTACGGGGATAAGGTCAGAATTAAAATATTGACCACCACCCGCGGGGCTTCGGGGCATCATCAGATGAACACTGAAGAGACATTCAGGAGGAGAGATGCAGAGGCCCGCAGAAGCGCGGAAACAATCGGCGCTGAATATGAGTGTCTCAAATGCCTGGACGGAAATCATGTCGAAGCGCAGTTCTTCCCGGATAGAAACGCTCTCGGCGGTTTGTGGAACGCGATAAGAAAATTCCGTCCCGATTACATATTCTGCCCTCCTGTAATAAACAATCCTCTGGCAGGCATTCATGTTGACCATTACAATACGGCGGTGGCGGTAAGGATGCTGGGGTATCAGCTGACAGTTCCTCATGCTTATCCGGTGACAGGTGATGCGGTGGCTGAACGGGTGGATTTCCCTCTCATAATAAATGTGGATGACATGTATGCCAGAGAAAACGAGTGGCATTTCTGCATAGATGTGAGCGAAGTTTACGATAAGAAAAAAGTTCCCATGGCGCTCTGTCATGAATCGCAAATTTTTGAATGGCTTCCGTGGAATGCAAACATTCAGCCACCAACGACTGAACAATTCAAAGAAAACTTTATAAACAGGCATTTAAACATAAATAAACGCTATGGCCTGAATGATGGTATTATGAGAGAGTTTTTCAGGATTACGGGCTGGAGTCGGAAATCTCTGCCAAAAGATTTCAAGACCATATTTCAGCGCATGAGCTTATCGGATGTCGGAAAGGAAGTATTGGAGAACGGATAGTAATAATATTAGAGAAAGTATACTCTATTAGTTTAATATTTTAAAACGCTTAAACTCACAGGTCAACAGTATCCCTAATTCCTAAAGGGTGTCATAATTTATTGCGGTCACACACACAAGATAGAAACGGTATTTTTTTGAGTTTGAGAGTATCACATAATAATAATACAAGTTCGAAAATCATGGATGCTCTGGCATTCATCAAGAACAAACCCAAGTCCACTTTTTACTAAAATCGTAAATTTGACGAATAGTTGACTGAAGGATGGATTGTTCAAATCAATCCTTCAGTTTCTGGAAGCCAATATTTGGAGACTACAAATTATATTTCATATTTTATAATTGCATGGCGCATTATGGATTTCAAAATTGTTTCATGTCGACAATTATTTTTTTGCCAGGAAAGCTTGACAGGTTCTTTTTTTTCCGGTAAATAAAGCAATGAATTTTTCGGGATATGACCGCTTAATATGGAAAAATTCATGTCAACTCCTCCCTTTAATTCTCCGCAGCGCATAAGCAGACAGCCCTGAGAATTGTCAGAAAACAGGACCCAGTCATGTCTGACTTCCGGATGCCCGTATATTTTTACGGGTTCGAGATCGGTTTTCAGCCATTCTATCATGCCGACAATTTCGTCCGCATTATATGGGTCTTTCCAATAGCGGCTGTCTATCGAGTTGTAATGGACATTATGTTTCGACTGGAAGACTCCCGGCTTGTATTTATAATCGATTTTTCCGATATATGCACATTTTCCCTTTCCGTACGTTGAGGTAATGTTCTCTCCATTTTTCTGCGCCGTGGAGAATTGTTTATTAGGGTCGTAGTTCGCCGTTTCCTCAGTGGAGTCGGAACTGCCTGAAAAACTTCCGCCGAAAAGTTCAGCGAAAGCAGGATTGCAGCGTTTTCTGAAATCAACATTGAAAGCTCCTGACTTTTCAGTAACAAGAAGGGCAGCGCCATTTTTAACAAACGAAAAAATGACAGAAAGCTGAGTCTCGGAAATATATTCCGCATCAGGCAGTATCAGGAGATCAAAATCTTTTAATCCTTCTTCTGTTATAAATTCATCCTGGACAATACTGAAAGGAATGCGGCGCTTGAAAAGAATATGCTCCATCACACACGCTGAAATATGAGAATCGTAATTAACAAGGGCCAATGACCTCTGATTTCGCCATACCGCAATGCGGGCTAAAGGCTTTACACCGCAATAAATATTTTTATGGCAGTTGAAGAAATCTGATAATTCCTGTATGCCGGGGCCCGGCTCCTCCAGAGCATTTTTCCTGGGTTCTGCGTATCCCCATCTGGAATAGATTCCGGGATTGCCAGAGAATGTCAGGTTAAAGCTCATTTCCTCATCAGTTTTAAAGGCCGTAATAACACTTTTTCCCAAGCGTCTCATGAGGTTCATTCCGCGCATCTTATGAGTCACCCTCGGTATTGCGTCAATATCGGTATCGGGACGCAAATCAGGATTTTCTTCCCACACTATATCTACATATTTAGCCTGCGCCGTTGAATTGATGCCGTGAGTGAAAGCCTGGTTCACGCCCCACACCGACTGGCCGTTGGAATCTATGGCTATGCATGGATTCACTTTTTTGGCGTATTCAGATAATTCCTTAATATAATCAGTCACTGTGTCGCAGCGGAACTCGATCCATTCCTGCATCAGGGGATTTTTTATTCTTTCCAGTTCCCATGGATTAAGGAAACGGAGATAGAAGTTAGGGGCCCTGAATGTTTCAAAGCCACCAAAACCGAAACGTTTTTTCTGTTCGTTTTCCGACGGATACCGCAGCCGCAGGAATTCCCTGAATTTTTCCTGGCAGTACCGGCAGTGACAGCTGTCCGGCTCCGGCCATACCGCCAAATTATCAAAATGCAATAAATCCGTTTTCACATAATTAACGGCTTTTTCTATTTGCTTTTTCATGTGTTCGCGCCAGCCGGGGGAATTGAAACATGCAACCCATCGCCATGATTGTTCCCCTCCGTAATGGACAAATCTGTTGTCATGCGTATGCACAACCCAGTCTTCACAGTCCGGATAATCTTTCAGCATGGATTCAAAATAAACGGTGTTTGCAAGATATACCCCGTGTTTCATGTTATGCTTATGGCATAATTCTGCCAACTGCCTGGCTTTTTCCTGTTCTTCTTTCTGATCAGTGTCGCTTAATCCACGGTCGAACTGTCCGACTATCAAATTTATTCCGAGCAGTTTCAGTCTGGCAATCCGCTCTTCGCTGTATTCCCATTCATATAATTCCTCTTCATTGTCCAGAGCGTTTCCGGCCCTTAATCTTCCGGCTAACGGGTGCCATCCTCCGGCAAGATAGATTCCTTCATTTTTCCACCAGTCATTTCTCTGTTGCGTAATCATTTAAAACCTCAAATTTATATTGCTTGGTACATTGAATTTTTTCTTTTAAAATGTCAAAAACTTAACGGGAAAAGCTCTTTGGGTTTAGCGTTAATAACGCTTTTACCTATCGCATAAGCTTCATCCATAGAGGATATCTTTTTTTCCTTCAGAAGTTCATTTAATATTTCGGCTATAAGCTTTTTGTTGGAATGCGCCATGCCCGCGCTGCCTTCGATATTAGCCATATCCAGGCCGGCGACAGTTCTGTATGGAAATTCAGAAATGAATGCTTTTGCCATTTTTCTGCCGAGTTCAGGTTCAAGCAGCGGTATCCAGGTAAAATCGGCAATTGCGTTTTTATATCTGGCGCATAAATCAAGGACCTCATTATAATAATGTTTACCTCCGTGGAGGAGAATGAAGTTCATATCGGGATTTTTGGCAATCACCTCTTCAAGGAGGGCCGGCCGTGATGTTTCAATATCTTTGCCTTTATGTCCGGTGTGAATTTGGATTGTCTGCCATTTACGGTCTCTGGCCATGTTTATGCATCTGAAAAAAATGAAATCTTCAAAAACCCGAAGCGTCTCTTCAAAATCCATATCCTGAGAATCCAGAAATTCAGACTGCAATTTATTGAAAGCCTTTCTTGCATCTTTTTCTTCCCGCTCTCTGAATTCGACAGTCCTCGCGAAACAGCAGGCGCTCTTCATCTGGGATACTCCTCTGGATGCGAAATAATCAAAAGCTTTATCGAGAAAAACAAGATATTCGTCAAAAGATATGCTTTTCAGATATCTGTTAATTTCTCTTATGTGAATTTGAGACATTTCCCATGGTTTTCTGAGCGGAATGACCGGCAGTCCATTAATGTCCTGCACAAATTCCAGAAACCATTTGGCGATAGCGAAATCGCGTCGATACCTGAAAGGGAGGACCAGCGCATAATCAAATCTGAAAGTCGCGGGAAGAAACTTAAGTTCAAGTTGTTTATTTTCTTCTGTCAAATTATCAAAGTGTTCACGGGCATATCTGCTGGTCCAGATATTTATGCTTCTCACAATTCCGGCCTTCCTGTATGCGCCAGGCAGATGTTTCAGAATTCCATCCTTGTATGCGGCCTTCACTCTCAGCGAAAGTTCCACATATTGTTTTCTGTCGGACATGTCCAGCTCCGGCATCTCGTAAAGTATTTTAAATCCATCCACAAGCGTTTCTAAAGATTTCTCGCCTGAAAACTTTTTAAAATACGGTTGCGCCAACTCATAAGCGGCCATTTCGTTTTCAACGCATACGGACAGGAATTCCCACTTGTTTTTGTAAGGAAAACTTTCCGCTCTCACAAATAAATTACCCGCATAATCCTGAAACAGCAATTCAATCGGATTCCGGATGGCACGTCCTGTGTTTCTGAAAGAACCGTCAGGGTACCATTCATCTTTTTCCCAATGAAAATGAAAATCGCAGTATCCTGTCTCCATGATTTTCTTCTCAATGTTCTGTTCTGTTTCAATGCCCATAGTCAATGCAAGTCCTGTTTTACAATTTTATACGTTCATGGCCCTATTTAAATATCAATTGTCCGTAACCGAAAACATCGTCTTTTGCAAAAGAGGCTCCGGACCAATCATATTCAGCTTCAAGTTTTCCGTCCTTGCTGTCGCTGTCCCGGCAACTGATATCAAACCCGAAAGTCTCTCCTTTCTTTACTCCAAAACCTGAGCGCTCAAGTGGAATTCTTGCAATATAACGCCTCTGGAATTTTTCCGCCCTGGAAACGGTTTCGACCTTAATTTTATTTCCGTCGGGCAATAAAAATTCCGCATCGGCTTTATCATTTTTAATAAAGACTACTTTCAATTTGAAGAGGTTCTTTGATTCTCTGTTTCCGATGTTTTTCATAAGGTCCGGCTGAAAAACATATTCAACGCTTTCATTCCAATCACCCGGGATATCCGTTTTTTCGGGAATAATCAACTCGTCCTCGATAATACCGCCGACATAGAAATATTTGTCATCATAGCGGATGAAATGCCTCGACATATAATCATGTTCCATTGATCCGTCGAGCTGCATATTGGGGTCGGTATTTTCTCCGCCGCATCTGATCTGGCACCTTTGATATGAGCCGTTCAAGCCCCAGTTGACGTAAACTGACGCCGGAGACTGGAGTTTCTCCCATTGCTCCAGGAGCGTCAAATCAAATTTCCCGCTTTTCTCCGGCTCCGCATAATGGAGCCAGAAAAAATCTCCTGACTTCATGTAATTTCCCTCTGCCGTATTGACAAGGAGTTCGTCTGTCTTCTCCTCAACGGCAGTGGAGAAAAAATCATTTATCTCAAGCTGCGCGTAAACGGGATAGTTGCTTATGGCCCTGCCGTCAAAAACACCTTTGTCCTGTATGCTGGTAAAGATTTTCCATTCGCCCGGCTTGACGTTAAAATCAAATATTTCAGGGGATTTTTTATAAAGCATATCCTTATACATTGTAAGTTTTCCGGAAAGCGTTTCAGCAGTGTTATTCTTTATAAAGCCGATGCACTCGGTCTGATCATTTTTCCGAGCGATAATGAAACGCGTTTCAAGCAGATCAATAACCTGCATTTTTTTTACGGCCTCGAGAAGCTTCCTGTTTTTGCTTCCTATGAAAAGGGTCTGACCTCTTTTCATGATGATTTTTTCAGGGTTGAGAGGCGCCAGGTGAAAGTCAAGAACAGTCAGTTCTTTCGGATCAATACCAAGCTTCAGCTCTTTCAGCAGCGCGGGGGCCGGAGCATGAAGAACAACCCATGTCATATCTTTTATAGTAAAATAACATACTTCGATATTGCTGGCCCTGTCGGGAAAAAGGAGACCTCCCGCCTCCGCCTCGCGCATGAACTGCTCAAGAATTATCCATTGGGCGGCGGCGAAAGTAGGACGCCCGTCATAAATGGAAAACTGGTTAAAAGGATCGGTGGCATACATCCCGTATTTACCGACATATACGGAATATCTGACCGGACGGTATATTGACGTGATGACTGCCAAATCCCATGCCTGTTCATTGAAATAATCATAGTATTTTGCCGCGCTGAGGGGATTTCCGGTTTTATCGAACTGCTGGATGTCAGCGCAATTGTAGTACCAGCCAACCCCATCTATGAAAAACGGCAGATTGTTTTCTTTGTTGAACCTGTTTTCCCGGACATACCACCATTTCCCGGTGTTGTAACGGCTTCCTCCGTAGGTATCGGTAATTTTGCCCTTCACTTTTCCGATTTCCTTTTTATATGCCTCCGCGGGCAGGAACTCGAAGGAATTCATGACTTCGACATCCGGATATTTTTCTTTTACGGCTTTGTATGTCGCGAGAAGATAAGGAAGGGCAGACCTGGCAGACATGTTATTAGTAAGTTCATCGGTAAGGATTATCATATTGTAATAAAGCCCTTTGTAATTCTCGAGAACGGACTGAACATACCATGCGCCGAATTCGGGGGACATCCACGGTTTTCCGCCATTTGCCGCCGGCGTGTCCGAATAGACCGGAACATCATAAGGAGGAAGCTGAACAGGAAATATCCATGGTATCCATTTCAAACCTGAATTGATATTTTTCTCGACTTCGTTTCTGTAAAGGGCATGGTCATGATATCCTCGGCACGTCTGGTCAGCCTTGATTACAACATCATTCAGCGTAGTGACAAACTCATACCCATAATGCCTTAACATTTTTCCTGAACGCTCCCTGATGTTCCTGCCCAATGCCCCCAGATAAACCGGATGTTTTGAAGCTTTTTCCATGGCCGCAGGATTCTGGATTCTGCTGAAGGGCACGTTCAATATTTTTCCATCGTCTGTTTTTGCTGTGAGCATGAAATTTCCATATCCGTTAAAATTATCAAACTCGAAACTTTTTCTGCTTACGCCTTTGCCTCCCGATATTTTGAGGTCTCCCGAACCATATGTATTCCCTGCGACATCTTTAACTGTATACTTAAGCTTGAATTCTTTTTGCGTTTCCGTGTCATTAACGAGCACGGCTTCGAATTTTATATTTTCATTGTCATGGAAAGCCGAATACGGTGCCAGTACCGCTACCAGAACGGAAGCACCTTCCCCTTCCATGTATAAAGGATGGGCTTTTTCAGCCGGGACATAAGCCTGGACTGCATCAAGCTCCAGAGTGGCTCCGGGCTCTTCGCTTTCAAGCGCGAAAAGCAAAGCGATTTCTTCAGGCTTTCCCGATCTGAACTCGTAATCATACTTTTTCCATTCATTGCCAATTTTGAATTCTTTCACTGCGATCTGTTCTCTTTTTCCTTTAAGCGGTGAACCGGACCACTTGACGATTTTCAAAGACAATTTTGTATCGGGCTTATATGCTCTTGCCTGAAAACTGATATCGCAGCCTTCAATAGGAATCTCGAAATATTTACTTCCAATACCGGCACGATATTTCTTTGCGCCCTTATAATCATCCGGGTAAGCGCCTGCCTGAACAGCTTGCATCCTGGCGTATCTTTTGCCATGAGGGGCATCTCCTTCTATTATGTCTCCGACGTCAAAAGTAAAATCGTCCTCTCCATCCATTCCCGGATTCCAGTAAGGCCTTCCTCCCGCTTCAAAACTGCCGTCAGTCACAAGATTGCCTTTATATTTTTTTCTGTTTTCATCCGCATTTTTCTTTTCCGGCGTTGAAGCCGCCGTTATTTTTCCTTCTTTCTTTTCGGATGCCAGGGTGAGGTCATACTTGCTCTTCAATCCTTTTTTCCACTCATATCCCGGTTCGTTGCTTATCTTCACTTTATCTATAATTATGTATGGCAGACTGAATTCAGGGACATCGCCAATGCCGCCCGAGGCTATCTCCTCCGCAGTGATCCTTAATGCATTCCAGTCCGAGTTTGCTTTGACGACAGGGTCTTCCAGGACGATGCTGTTTTTTTCTTTTACAAAACCGTTTGCCGTATTTTCAATATATGCAGTGCTGCTGCTTTTCAGACAGGGAATAAAACTGTAGCCGCTCCCGAAAAAAGGATACAGCTTTAAAATCGCAACGGGGGTGAAACCAGTTTTATCGGCCTTTCCAAGTTCAATCCTTACGATATTGCCTGATGGCGCGCCGTAATCAGTTCTCCTGTTTTTAGTCCAGCGGGTAAGCACGATCTGTGCGCCTATGAGATAATTTCCTGGAGGAAAATTGCGGTCGAAGACTTTAAGCATTCTTGCCGCTTCGCTCTCCGAATCGCAGACGGCAAATGCCCTTCCCGAGGCATGGGTATGTTCTTTCACATAAAACCCCTGTCCTTTTTCACGATGAAAATCCGGATATACTTTGAGATTGTCAAAATCTTCAGCTTCCACAATTATATTCACCGGCTCACGGGGAACTTCTGTTATTTTGTTTTTAAAAAGACTGTTTTCTTTGTCCGCCCGAACAGAATTATCTCCAAGAAGGAAGAGCGAAAAAAGCAGCGGCAATAAATATTTTGCTCTCAGCGGTCTGACGCTTGAAGCCGGAATTTTACTGTAAAAATTTAACAAGTCCATTATGTTCCTCCATATTATTTTAAACTTATTTGCCTATTGTCTTTTCATTCCACAATCATCAGGCGGGCCCATTGTTCAGGATTTATCAATTCCACTTTTCGCGAGTCGGGAAAATATATATTATTTGTATAAACAACGTCATTTTTGTTTTGAAGGGACACGGCTTTTATGTCACAGGCGTAATTTGTTCCCGGAGCACTTGTGAAATCAGGTATTTTAACAAGAGGTATGCTGAAGCTGACAGAATAAGGTTTCGTATTTGTGACAGTGACGGGAAAGGACGTTTCCGCCGTTTTGTCCTTTCCTTTTTCGCCGCCCGATATAATTCCATTCTTATTGTTTGTTGTTATTTCAAGGCAGGTTTTTTTGTTCATCAGCAATTCTCCGTCTGAAAGATTTATTGGAATAAATGTAAAAGAAAAACTTTTAAAGCTCATTCCGTTTACTGTTCCGGTAAATGTTACATTCAGGTTATTTTCCGCAATCGCAAAGGAAACGGAAGCAACTTTATTTGCATTGCTGCCATATAGATTTAAATCCTGCCCGGGAGTTTTCCTGTTTTCTGACAGAAATATCGGGGTATAACGCAATGGATACGTTCCAAAAATAGTTCCGTATTCCGTGTCAATATTCAGCGGCAGGATTCTTTCAACGGCCTTCATTACAGATTCTCTGTAAGGCATATTTACCAGATATGTATTTCCCGGGAGCTTCTCAGATTTTAATTCCGAGACTTTATTCGTATTGAACGGGTCTTCTATAGTCGTTTCCGCATGGAGAGGAATGGAGCTGTGAGGTTTTATGAACAATTTGATCCCGATAGCTCCGGAAGAGCGTTTCTCCATCCCGAAAACAATCGGAAGCTTCTCCGTGAATTTCAGCGCCTTAAGTTCCTTTCCGGCGGCATTTAAATCATTTATTTTTAAATAGAGGGGATATGAAGAAATATGGTAATTCAGTTTCCCGTCTTTTTTCCAATTTTTTACCGGATTTCCGAAACTGTCCATGACGTCGGCGATGCCATCGGCATTCATTGAAATATCATAAACTTTTCCGTCCACGCTGTAGATAATGCCAATTCCCTCATTGGCCCCTTTTTTTACAAGCCCGATTCTTAATTCTTCAAAATCATCGATTGATTCCGTCCCCTGGTGCCCTCCCAATAAATAATTCGCCGCCGCATAGAAATGGAACACAGGCTTAATGCGCCCCGCCTCGTCAAAGAGGCACGCCCCGGTATTTTTTCCCGGGAACACCCCATAATAAAAGTAACGGCAATTTGAAGCGCCCCAAATCACGCCATCCAGAAGTTCCTGGACTGTCTTGAGTTCTTTTTCTCTTTCGCCAGAAAAATCCGGAGCTCCTTTCATCTCCTTGAAATCATGCGAGTAGGCAGGAGAATAACATGTCGCGGTAACAAGCGGTATATTGTGTTCTTTCAGGTAATCCCTGAATTCACGGGCTGCCGTCTTGCTTATTTTGCCGCTGTGCTGGCTGTCAAGATAAGCATGAATTCCATCCATATATTTATATGCCTGGTTATCCGTTGCCTTATTCAAGGCGTTCAGCAACTTCATGTCTTTTGCGACAAACATATCGAAGAATACGGGTATCTGCGGATCTACAGATTTGACAGCTTTGTATGTGGCCAGATAAAATTTCGCATAATCCTCGGGCGAAAAATAATACACTGGCTCATCTTCTATTATATATTTACTCACGCGACCTTTGAAATGTTCAGCAAATTGCTTAACGTAGTCAAGCCATAAAGCCATATTTATTTTTGTAGGTTTTCCTTCGCGCCGCGCTTTAACTTCAATGAATTCAGAGGGGTCGCTTCCATTGTACACACACAATTCCGGCACTCCATAACCGGAGCCGGCTGTATTGACATGCAGTTGAGCAACAGGCTTTATCCCGTCAGCCGCAAAACGTCCAACTTCCATATCCGCGTCTGTCCAGTCGTACCTGATATTTTCTTTAGTTGAGTCCTTTGAAAGATTAGGTTTCCAGCGCGGAAATGGATGCCCCAGCGGATTAAATTCAATGATTCCGAATTTCTTCATGATTTCCCCGTAACCGAATTCGGGGACGGGGGCCAGTGTATAGTATGCCCCAAGCAGACTTTTTTCCCGGAGATTATTTCGCGGTCCGACGGGCCTTATGACATTATAGAAATAGTCGCTTTGCTTAGTGCAAGGCTTGCCGTTCCTGGTATATTCTGCCGTTGTGCGTATCCTGTAGAAACCCGAGCGGCCGGTGTCAAGGCAGAATTCCTTCTGCAAAGAGTTGCCCTTTACTTCAATCTCTTCCTTTTTTCCGACTTCCCTGTCAAAATAATCATATACATTGAAATAACAATTTTTCACAAGCACGTCGGGAGATTTCTGAAGATTGAAAAGAACTTTTGCCTGTGAATTCAAGTCAAATATCGATTGAGTATTGGGCGGAATGAAGTTGGCTTCAAGCCCGCCGCATGGTTCATAACTTTTTCCATTACCCTCAGTTATCTGAAGCGAATCGACAAGCAGAGGTGTTTTCAGGGGGGCATCGACGGGTTTCTCGAAAGAAATGCGGTAAAGGCCATTTGTATCCTCGTCCGGCAGTGTCTTGAAACTGAAAGCGCTTTTTTTCCATCCCTTGACATCGGAGGCTTTTGCATTGTCGGCAACAATTTTTTTCACTTCCTGAAAAACGCCATCGTTTGAAGCCTCAATGCTTACAGTCACGGGCGTCTTATTTTCATCTGCAGTGTAAATGCTGAAAGCATAATCTTTAATGCCTTTGAGGACGAAAAGCCGCGATATTATCTTGACTTTTCCGATGTCAAGAGAATAATTTCCATGCGCGGCTTTTTTATTCAGCAGGAAAGGTTTTGTCATTTCATTGCTGCGGTACTTCTGCACGTCCCAGCATCTTATTCCCTCCTCGAAACCTGAATTGGGCAGCAAATTGCCTTCAGGGTTGGCCGGTATTTCCCTGACATATTTAAGGGTCTGATACCTGAATTTCTCCCGCTTCACTCCATGTTGATAAAAGGTTTCATATTTATATTCCGGGTCGTTGGTGAAAATAGTGGTGTACCATATGATCCTGCCTTTTTTCCCGTCAAGGGTTTCGGCCTTGAACTTTATCTCGTCCGAGGCTTCCTTAAGCTGGAACTTCAATTCAGTCCAGTTGGATCTGTGGGTGTCTTTTTTAATGACAGCTTCCTCCGACAGGCTTCCTATGGTAATAGTAACCTTGATGTCATTTTCAGGAAAATGCCTTACATAAGCCCTGACTTCTCCTGGCCCTGCTTTGAAAGGCAGCCTTTTTTCCGCGGTCCAACTGCCTTCAAAACCTGTTAAGGATGGCCGCTCGCCTGAATATCTCCTGGCTTTCTCCACATTGTCAACGTCATCCATTGATAATTTATAAGTGAATACCTCAGGAGTTTTTTCAGCCCCGGCAAATATTGCCGACAAAAACAGGAACCCGATTATAAGCTTCTTTAACATTTTGATATCCCTTCCTTAAAATTTTTAATTTTGATCTGCAATATTTGCCATATCATGAATATCCTTCGCCTGAAGGCCGAGGGCATCAATAAAATATTGGAAGTCTTTTACAGCTTCGAGTTCTTTAATTCCGTGAGCGTCGCTTCCAAAAGTAAATTTGCATCCGGCTTCCTTGGCGATTGCAAGGAATCTCACCGGCGTCTCAATGCTGAAAAAGCGGTTTTTAGCCGCGTTTGGCAAATAACAGGGATTGATTTCGATGCCTGTATTCTTTGCCGCCGCCACGGCGCACGCGTCAAAGAGTTCCGCATCGGATATTGATGCCATCGCTGTATCATACATATCTATGAAACCATATGGGAAAAATGGATGCGCCAGAATATCCCCCATGCCGCTTTCCGCCGCGGAAATGAAGAATTTGAGCATATGCCGCCCAAGTGTCCGGGAATCGGAATTCTCCGGCTGTTCAACAAAATCCTTCATGTGAAAATGGTCGGAGGACAGAAGCACATAGTCCATTTGCCTTTTGAAATCATCCGTAATGCCGAATTTTCCCGGAGCAATCATGTCCGCTTCACATCCGACCAGCACTTCAATCCCCCAATCACGGCTTTGCGCAATCTCTTTAAGCTTTAAATGTTCCTCTCCCGACTGTTTGTTGTAAAATCCGGACGGCTTGTACATATCCGATACCCATACGTGATCGGCAAAACCGATTTTTTTCAAGCCCATGTTTTTCGTGGCTTCCGTTATATTTTCAATAGTCTGTTCTTTGTCATGACAACACGGAGAAGCAGATGTATGTATGTGTAAATCAGATAAAATTCTCATCGCAGGTCCCTTTCAAAAAAACGGTCGCACAAACGCCCCTGCACAAATGTCTTGTCAAAATTGTAATCACTTTTGAAGCCGGCTTCAGCGGCCATGGAAATTGTCTTCATGGACAATTTTGTTTCAGTGACTTCAAACAGCTTGAACTCAAACGGCGCTTCCGTAAAGGCTGACACCGTAATGTAATTCACTCCGTCCAGTTCTACATTCATATTCATATGATTGTGCGCGCCTAATACTGCTTTTACAGACAATTCATCTGCTATTTTTCGCATTGTCATGGAAAAATCGCCTTCAGGCAAATGCAGCGGATTTTTCAAACCGCTCTGTTCGCAAGGAAGTCCCAATACCGGCGAATGAACAATTAAAAACAGCGGTTTGGAAACAGTCCCGTATTTTCTCAGCGCTTCCAATTGGGAGGCTGAAAAATATGGTATTTGTTTTTCCGCCGGGTCCCAGAAATACGGTTTCTTTCCCCAGTGACAGGTCAGAAAATAAAAATCCATTTCATCATGTGAGAATGGGAAATTCACCGAATTTCCGGAAAAATATTCAGGGGCCTTATTCAACCAATATCCTACGGCGTCATCTGAAGTAAGATCGTGATTTCCCAACGCAATATGGACGGGACATGGCAACTGTCTGAAGAATTTCAATGCCGCGTCTATGTTTTCAGCGCTCGAACTGTCAACCATATCTCCGCCGTGAATTATGAAATCTATATTCTTCTGCTTTTCTATCCATCCGGCAAGGCACTCCATCAATTCTGAAATATGCAAGAGATAACGCGGCTGCTGCCGGTAGCCCTCGCTATCTGAACCGCCGATATGAGTGTCTGCAAGATAAATAAATTTCATACAGGATTTCCCCAGTAATTTTCAATATCAATCTTTATTATGTGTCCAGTATTTTCTTTTTGAGAGGACGCTTTCCGTATCCAAGCCCGCTATGTCCGAAGTTTTTTTTGCTTCAACATGGCAATCGAAAAATAAGGCATTTCCTTTATTTATGTGCCTCGGTCCGAATGTCGGCACAGTATCCGCTTCATACCAATTGCGTCGGGGTTCACAGAACGTACTGAGTCCTGAAGTGTTTAATCTTTTCCGTATATCACTCAACGCTATTGTGTCGGGACTTACCGAGAGGCTTCTCACATGGTAAAGCTGATTGGCGACAGGATTACATTTATACCCCATTCCGGTTGTCCCCCATCCGTAAGAGTTCCACCCGTAAGGATTGTATTCTTTTTCTGTCGGATTGGCAAGGTAATCAGACTCTATCGGCAGAAGTTTTATCCCGGGACAGTCAAATATGGTGCCTTTTAGATATCTGTAATAACTTGAGGTTGCATAATCAGCGTATTTGGGATTATTCAAGGCATATCCAATCAGGCCGTTTTGAGAAGTCCACGCCCCGCACCCCCCCTGGCTTGCCTCCATCCAGCCGACCGGGCACCAGTCGTTGTTGTCGCCGATATACGACGTCAGACATGTCCCGATATTACGCAGATTACCGGAACACTGGATCATGCGGGCCCGGTCTTTCGCCGCTTTCAGTCCCGGCAAAAGAAGGCTCGCCAGAATTGCTATAATGGAAATGACTATCAGCAATTCCAAAAGAGTAAAATACAGTTTCTTTCTTAACGGACAAATAATTTTTTCACCTTTAATACTCATTTCCTTTTTTCTTTCGTAGTTTTGTTACGGTTTCGCCTGCGATAAATCCATAAGGAACAAAAGTTCTCCAGTCTTCCGGATTTTCTCCATTGATAATGGCAATCAGGGAGCTGACGGCATACTCGGCTATTTTTGTCTGGGATACGGTAAAAGAGCTGAGTCTGGGAGTCAAATGAGCATACCTGTCATAGCAGTTTCCAACACACATTATCGAAATATCTTCCGGTACTTTTATTCCTTTTGCCGGGGCAATTTCCAGAAGTTTCGCGCCTGCTGGCATATCCGTAAATATGGCTGTAGGCCTTATCTTCGCGGGCATCGCAAGCCATTTCTCAAGTGTCTTGCCCAACAGGGACGTATCGACGCTGTTCCTGATGAAAAGCCAGTCGTCATTGAAGCCCGGATTATTTTTTTTCATCGTGAAAGCATATCCCTGCATAGTTCTCAGGGCATCTTCCCAATCGTTCACATTGGCAGCCAGGTGGGCAATATTCCTATGGCCCAGCGACCACAGATATTTGACGGCTTTACATGCTATTTCATAATAATCGGAATTGGCGGAGGCAACACCATCCGGAACATTACTTTTAAGAAGGACTACAGTCGGGAAATTTTTCTTTCCAAGGTATTCTGACGCGTTTTGACGAAGAGATTCGTTGAATATAACCCCGTCTATTCTTCCATCCAGAAATTTTATCGGATTTACAATATCAGTGCCTCTGATTACTTTTTCCCCGAGATAAAACATCACATCATAGTCGCTCTTTTCGGAAACGGCGTTTATAATGTATTGAAACATTTCAGATAAATTAGGTATCTTGAAGTACCCCAGCCCGATGGTGTTTGTTTTGCCATTCTGAAGCGACTTTACCATATTATTGGGGGAATAGCCGAGCTCCTCTATTGCCTTGTTAATCCGTTCGACAGTCGTTTTCGAAAAGTTGAAATTGAGCTTGTGGTTCAATATGCATGACACCGTCGTGGGGGAAACCCTGGCATACTTTGCCACGTCTCTGATGGTTGGAAGCCTGTTCATGAAGCCTCTTTATTAAACATAGTTTAGTAAACTTAATTTAATTATATGACTTTTTTGCGAATTGTCAAGAGATTTTCCAGTAAAAAAAACACTTTTTACAAAAAAAGTTTTTCCCCGCCGCAAGATGTTCATGCGTCAAGTATTACCTTTTGCCTTATTAATATTTCTTTAAGCCCTTTTATATCAATGTTTTTCGGCTCCTTTCCTGAACTTACAGACAAAGCCGCAGCCGCTCCGGCCGCTTCTCCCATTGCCATGCATATCGCCATGACCCTGATTGAGCCCAATGCCTCCCTGTCAGCCGAGACACACCTCCCCGCCGCTATCAGCCCGTCGATTTTCTCGGGAACAAGGCATCTGTAAGGAATCGTATAGGAAAAGCCGGGTTTAAGATGTATCATAATGCCGGTGTCGTCTCTTCCGCTATGGACGTCAATTCCGTATGCCCCTCTGCAAATTCTGTCGTCAAATTCCCTGTATCCGAGTATGTCTTCACGTGTCAGGGTATATAAGCCCTTGAGCCTGCGGCTTTCACGGGTACCCGTCTGCGGCGCCGTAGAAACAAGGTAACAATCCCTGAAGCCGGGAATATATTTTCTGAACCATTCAATCAGCTCATGGACCTGTTTCCGGCACTCAATTTCCGACATCGTGATATCTTTTGCATTGGTGCAATCGCCAAAAGACCTTGTTATATTAGCGTAAACTTCCCCCTTCCTTAATGTGGGAAAGAGCGCAAAACTTCTGTTTTTAGATGGATAACCGTATTTGTCATAAGCGTTCTGAAAAGCAAAATATCTCTCCTCGGTTACGACATCAGGCCAGGTATCTGTCGGCACACCACCCATTATGAAGGCCAGCGTCATCGGCTGAAGCCCGCTTTTATCAGGGCTCTTGAAAAAATCAGCCCCTGAATGATAAATGACGTCTCCATCCCCCGTTGCGTCAATTACCACATCCGCAAGGAAAACCTGCCTTCCTGATTTGTTCTCGACAATTATCCCTTTGACTTTATTATTTTCCGTAAATGCCCCGGCGATGAAAGAGTGATACAGAATTTCCACTCCTGCCTCAGACATCATAGTGTCGCATAAAAATTTTACATGCTCCGGTGACTGGCGCACCAATGGCGCTGACGGCTTTCCCAATGTCCCGCCGATTTTTTCAAGACGCTGAACGAATTCAAGAGAAATGCCTCCGATTATCACGTTTCCCGCATTGTCACTGTAATTTCTTATATTCATGACATATCCGGCGGTAAGATTTCCGCCAAGGAAACCCCAGCGCTCGACAATGAGCGTTTTTGCGCCGTTGCGGGCGGCCGAAAGCGCCGCAATAATGCCGGCCGGGCCCCCGCCTGCAACTATTACATCGTAATTGCCCGCTACTTCAGTCTTTCTTTCAGTCTCAATGATATGTTCCATAGCTCTGCCCCCAATGTTATTTATTATTAATTTTACATTGAAAATCTTTTTTATGCCTTTAATTTATTAATATAGTATCTTAAATATTTTCATATTTTTCAAATTAACACCGGAGACGCCTTATCTTGAAAAATCAAAGGATACTGAAAAAAACAGACGGCTATGATCCGTATGATATTAATTCTTATATCAGATGGCTGTGCAAAAAATACGGAATATGGATATCCGTCAAAGACCTTTATGGTTTTTCAAGTTATTATCTGTGCAGACTTGATGATGAATTTCGCGGACACGCCTGTCCCTTCTGCGTTTATGTCAAGTCATTTCAACGCTTGCGTGAAAAATGCTATGAAGAGCGTTATGCCGCAACTGTAAAATCAGGACAGGTGAAAGTTCCTTTTTCCAAATCCTGTTATATGGGGCTGGGGGAAATAGTAGTGCCTGTAATAAAAGATAATCTATATATGGGGAATATTGCCTTTGGACATTTCGATACTTTCAAAAATGATAAAGGAAAAAAAGCTTTTTTGGAAAAAATTTCCACTGAAAATAATGCGGACGTCAAAAAGCTGACAAAATTTTATAAACAGTCGGCCATTCAGAGCCTGAAAAAACTCGGCGAAATAATTCCGCATATTCAGAACCTTGCTTTTATTTTTTCAATTGCCGGACACTCAATGTACAAGATGCCTGACAAGAATCTTCAGCAAATCGAAAGCCTGAAAAATAATGACGGAATGAAAAAAATCTCCAGACAGGAATGGCTTGTCAATGAGGCTGTAAAATATATAAAGGACAATTTCCGCAAAAATATTTCTCTCAGTGAAATAGCAAAAAATATATACCTGAGCCCGGGTTATTTGAGTATGCTTTTCAACAAAATCACAAGGACATCCTGTTCTCTATATATAAATCGAGTTAGAATTGAAACTGCCAGAAAACTACTCTCGGATACATCTGTTCCCATCTCAAAAATTACTTTTGAAGTAGGCTTCAATGATTCCAATTATTTCTCCAAGGTTTTTTCGGATACGGTAGGAGTATCCCCAACCGAATATAGGCGAAAGTATCAATAATAATCACAGCCATCCCCGTTCTGTCAAAAAATACGAATCAGTAATTTGAGGGAAGGATGACGACATAATTGAGGAAAATAATTCTATTTTGCTGCGAGATTTCTCATGGTAAACCTTGAACCTTATGATTCTGAAATGGGAAAGGAAGTCGAAGTTAGCCATATTTTGTGTTCATTGAGAATATAAATCTCACCGGAAATAATCCGGGAAGTTGAAAGAGGTATGGCAAGGTTGTCGGTTACGTAGCTTTGCGGTAATAGTATTTCAGCAAACCGCCGAGACGTTCTTTACATTTGATTTTACCATAAAGAGACCATGTAGATAAAGCAAAAACGGCATGCAATTATCTAGTTCTTGACGAGGGTGCGTCCTCAAAAGAGTCAATATAAAAGGGGAAATATTATGGTAGGGCACAATCGTTGAAGCTGAGGTTATGAGAATAGAGAAATTCACAGAAAGCCGATGCTTTCGTATTATGCAAATGCAAACTTACGGCTTCTTCATTCATAGTTTATCGGAGATACATTCAGTTTTTACGGAGAGTATTCTATTTTGTTTAGGTGCTAATTTATGGTATATTGAGCTCATGAAAAAATAAAGTATGGAGCTGGATATGATAAAGGAAACCTTTAATAAATTTGCGGCCTTGATGGAAGGGGTTAACAACGATGCGGTCAAAGATGCGTTTCTGAATTTTCAGAAGTCGCTGGAATACTGCATCGAAGAGAATACCGTCATGCGAGAGGTGCTTCGCGACAAATATAAATGCAAGAAGCTCCAGCTTACTGGCGGCCGTATGATTGATCCCCTGCCCCAAGATAAAGATGGAGATATTGTAGAATTCAACCACCTGGGCGGATTATTGAGGTCATACCGCCGCGTGAAACAGGCAGCTTAGTGAGGTCTGGGAATTATGGTACCCACCCATGGAAATGAAAACAATATTTGCGATTTGAGGCTGAGAAAAGATAAAAAAACAGAATCAGAAAAACTCCTTAAAAATCCATCAAATTTAGAGAAATGTTTTTAAAAGATTTCCATGGCTATTTTGCCCTCAAATGCTCTCTGTTTTTGAGAAATACGTTACAAAAAGCTTCTATTTGAAAAATCTGTTATAATCGATTTTCTTCACGAATAAAACATTGATAATAAAGAAGAAACAAGAAACAGAGAGCAGCGGAGAGTGTTTCCCATTTAATGTGGTACCCTTCAGGTTAACCTGGCACTGAGCCAATATTGTAATGCATGTTTATAATGCAAGCCATAGTCTTTTAGTTTTTAGGCACATTGAAATGCAAGAAGTGAAAAGTGTAAAAATAGTATTTCTTTTATCTACTTTGTTTATGCTTCGTCGAAGAGCCATGTACTGAGGTAACGTTCTCCTGTATCAGGAAGTAGGACAACGATTAATTTCTTTGCGTTTTCAGGTCTTTGTGCCAGTTCGAGAGCAGCCCATAAGGCAGCGCCGGAGGAGATCCCGGCAAGTATTCCTTCCTTACGTGCCAACAGTCGCGCAGTGAGTACCGCGTCTTCATCTTTAACCTTTATGATTTCATCAATTATTTTTCTGTTAAGTACATTGGGTACAAATCCCGCGCCTATGCCCTGTATTGTATGATGCCCGGGAAGCCCTCCTGATAAAACCGGTGACTTTTCGGGTTCTACAGCAATGATTTTTACTGTTTTCTTTCTTTTTTTCAGTGCTTCGCCGACCCCCGTGATGGTTCCTCCAGTGCCAACGCCCGAAACAAAAATATCAATCTTTCCATCCGTATCACGCCATATTTCCTCGGCGGTCGTTCTCCTGTGGATTTCCGGGTTTGCGGGATTGTTGAATTGTTGAGGTATGAAGGAATTTGGATTGGACTTTGCTATTTCCTCTGCTTTTTCTATGGCCCCCTGCATCCCTTTAGCTCCTTCAGTAAGGACAAGTTCCGCGCCCAGGGCCCTGAGAAGCTTCCTCCTTTCGATGCTCATTGTTTCCGGCATGGTGAGAATCAAGCGGTAACCTTTTACCGCCGCGACATAGGCGAGCGCAATGCCTGTGTTTCCGCTTGTCGGCTCTATGATGACAGTATTCTTGTTTATCAACCCTTTTTTTTCTGCATCATGAATCATTGCGTGTCCGATGCGGTCTTTTACGCTTGCATGGGGATTGAACGATTCAAGTTTTAAAACAATTTTCGCTTTGCCGGTATCCAGCTTTGTTAGTTTTACAAGAGGAGTATTGCCAATAAGCTCAATGATGTTTTCTGCAATTTTCATAGACGCCTCATTTATATTGTATATGAGAAATTTCTCTGCGCGCTTTTGGTTTCATGCGTTCTCACAATGTTCTGGAGGGTTATATTCTCAAGAACGTTGAAAATTTCTCTTTCAAGTGAGCACCATATATCTCTCGTGGGGCATGTGCTTGCGCGTTTACAGACGCCTGAATTTTTTACACACTCCACCGGGCTTATGTCGCCTTCCAGAACTTCCACAATTTCCCTTACTGTTATCAGCGAAGGTTCTCTCGCTATGGTGTATCCGCCGTGTGCGCCCCTTGCCGAATTCACAAGCTTGGCCGCTTTAAGCGGTATGATCAGTTTGCTTAAATATTTTTCAGATATGTCCTGTTTTTTCGCTATGTCTTTCAGGAACACAGACCCTTTTCCGAAATGCAGGGCCAGTTCAAACATCAGCCTCAGTCCATATCTGCTCCTAGTCGAGAGTTTCATAGCCAGCTCCTTAATTAACACCATTATACTCTATTTAGTATTAATTATATCTGGAAGCCATCAAAAAATCAATAGAACGGGATAAAATTCCCTGGAATATTTTCGGGCGTCAAGTGCGGATTGAAAGAAATTCAACAGATGCTTCCGCGGCGGCGTTTATTTCATCCATTGTATGAGCGGCGGAAACAAAATTCAACTCGAACT
>LBWG01000009.1:0-44453 GCA_000993535.1 Candidatus Uhrbacteria bacterium GW2011_GWF2_39_13
GATAAGACGCAAGAAGGTAATCAACTCGAGATGAGGTGGGTCTAGCCCCTTTGCAGGGGCTTTCCTGACGCTACCGGCTTTGCCGGTAGCTTGTTACTCGTGATAGCTAAAAGTGATAGCTAAAAGAATGATAGCTAAAAGAACAGTCAGGGTTAGATTATTAAATCGGTTGACACGTGTTTCGTAATGGTTTCGTAATGGTTAAATAAAAAGAGATGCGTGTGCATCTCAGGTAAACGAGATAATACCCCGTTTTTGAAGTTGCTGAAGGATTCTCCAATCGGTTCCAAAGAGTTCTGTTACCTGCTGGGAGATCTCAATGGGTTTCCCTTCGATTTTGCTCCAGCGCGTGAGTTCTGTAAGCAGTGTCTGGCGAACACCCACGGTGTCGGACGTTTCATACGCTTCAGGATTTTTGATCACGAACCGTTCATAACAGGCCGGTTCCAGATCCTTTGAGAATTTAGAAGAATGACCTGTTTTTGCCTGCTTGTATTTCATCTGTTCGAGCTCAAACCGAAATCGGAAAGATAAAGGGTCAAGAGGGGTCAGATGATGTCCAGCGGCAGTGAAGACGATTGACCAGAATGCGAAGTCGGGTCTCTTTTTTCCTGCGTGTTCCACAGGGACGATCAAACCTGTCAGCGGCGAGAGTTCACAACCGCTTTTTTTGAGCGCTTGTGTCCACGCCTTGAACAATGATTCGTCCAGAGCTTTTTCATTGAACGTCAGCCAGATAAGGCCATGGGGATCTGTGACGCGGATGAGTTCTGTAAGAGCTTTGACCCGTTGTGAGTCCACAACGGTTCCCAACTGTGTCCAATCTAGAACCATCGAACAGACGCTCAAACGGAAACGTCCTGTCCAAGATGCAGGAAGCTGGCTCACGGTTCCAATCTGGCAGTTGAGCGCGAGCTCTGGGGCTGCTTCGCGTGCCACGTCGATCATCCACGGGTTAAGATCCACGCCTGTTACAGGCATGTTAAGCATTCGCGCCAGTGTGGCCGGTCCGCACCCTGCATCCAAAATCCGCGTCGGGTCTGTGAGAATCCCTCCGGGGATCAAGCCTTGTTGCACAACGTAGCGCATATGGCGGGCGATGTGACCGGAAGCCATAGACTCCTGAGAGGCAAGAAAACTTCTTGCAAAAAGTTCTCCTTGAGTGGAAAGACCGCTTTCTTTATCCAGATAACACCGGGCTGCTTCCTCGCCAATTCCGCGGACATCGTTATTGACGATGCTTACCCATTCTTTGGGCGTACGCATGAGATCTGAAAGCGTTGCGCTGTCGGATTTTGTATAGTCGTCCCATTCCTCTTGTGTGGGAGGAACGCGGGAACGGAAACGTGTAAGCGAATTCCACTTACGACGGTTTAGTTCCATCCGGGCTTCGTCTATCGTGCCTTGCAGCACAGGACAGACGTAACGCATGGGGACACGCAGTCCTTCACGCCAGAATCGTCCAAGGAATTGCTTCCAAGGCTTCCAGTCCAAAGCGAATCCGATCACCAGCAGTTCTTTAAGAGTCGCGTCACTTTCAATAGTGACAGACAGATTGATCGAATCAGGACAAGTTTTCATGGAGACAAGCAGGATCCGGGCGGACTCTTGTGTCCGCCATCGTCTGATTACATCGTTTCGATCATCTCCAATGGCTACGTCCCCATCTAAGATCAGGACGGTATTTTCTCCATACCATTCCTGTAACTGGCGTCCGATCCAGAAAATTTCTTCATCGCCTTTGATGGGTTTGGTGATGCCAGAGACATACATTCCAGAGGCCACCACGATTTTTGCTGTTCCTATGTTTTGATCGCATTGATCTTTTAACCACACCAGTTTGGCAGAGAGATTCCAGTGTTCAAACGCCTCTTCTATCTGGGGAGGCCAGTCGTATTCTGCTACTCGCGAGAGCACGTGAGGCATATCGCAGGCATACAAGAGGTAGCGAACCTTTTTGCTTCCATCGACTCCATTAACGATTTTAAGGGAATCTTCCTCATCTCCCTGATCGGGTATCTGATGCAACAGATGTTGATAAAGTGTCGCTTGAGCAGACGTCATCTCAAGGGCAATAGGGTTAAATAAATCTTCCCAAGGTTTTGGATCAATAGAGGGAAGCTCACGGACTTCATGGAGCCCAATGTCCAGAATACAAGTCTCAAATAATGCTCTGAGGAATCTTGGACTGGCATAGGCGCCTGAGCGCAGAAAATCCCGAGGATTTGGAAACAGTTCAGGTCGCAGGATGCAGGCGAGAGCCGCGATTTCTTCCGGACTGTTTTCCCAAGGCGTAGCAGAATTGGCCACGATTTTTTTGAGATTGGGAACATGGGTCTGAATAATTTCTAGTGCTCCCAACGCGCGTTTTGCGGGAGTGGTTCCTACCACGTTTTTTCCATAATGGCTTTCGTCCCAAATGATTCCATCGATTTTTTGTTCTTTGAGCATTTGGATAATGCGTCGATGAACAAGTGTGGTGTAAGCCACGATAATGAACTCTGCGTTATCGGCGAGTATTTTATCGGTGTTTTGCAGGACTTCTACTCGGCCGACCCCGCGCAGATGAGGCAGATAGAGCTTTAACTCCTGTTCCCAATTTTGTCTGGCGTTGGCTGCACAGAAGATAAGCACTTTGCCCGCGCGCGCCTGTCGCATCGCAAGCACGGAATAGCTGGTCTTATAGGTTCCTGTATCTCCAATATTGAGAACGCGCGTTTGCGTGGCAGAGCGATCCAGCCACCAATGCACATGCATCGCGGGAAACAGCCGATCATTTATTCTTGAGACGGTTTGCGGGAAAGATTCTTTGAGATAGCGATCCAGATGCGTTCGAGCCAAATTCCATACCTGTGCTTCATAAGAATCTGCACAGAGGATCTGTTCTTGGACATATTCCACTCCCAATTCTGGATCGCGCGAGTACCAATACAAAAGTTCTCGGATACGGCATTCCACATCAAGATCCTGAACTTCGCGAGGGATTGACTGAAGGAGTTTCTCATCAATAGCAACGGTCAGCCGGTTCGTCGCATTTCCTGCTCCATTTCTTGGCGCTACGGTGATCATTCCGAGTTCTGTACCCAGACGCTTATCGCTTTGAAGGCGAATAATCAGACGCGTTACCCATTGTGGGTTTCCATAGAAGAGTTCTGGACACACACGCACAAGCGCTCTGGCGAGCGCTTCTGGGTAAGCCTGAAAACGGTGCCAGAGATATTTGAGCAAATCATTTTTTGTGATCTGTTCAAAATAATAGCGCGGGTTGCGTTGGATCGACTGCACGAGAAGCTGATACAGGTCATGCTCAGTGAGTTCCCCTCGTTCAAACAGATATTTGAAGAACTCGAATTTACGCTCCCCATCGGTCATGCCCGAGAGAAGATCCAACATTCTTTTTTGGGTGACGGACATGGGTGAGACCCTCTTAAGATGTAAGGAACTTCACTTCAGAGAAAGATTTCCAAAAGTGACCCCTGTTTTTAGCAAAGACGAGCCGTTTTGTCTATAGAAAAACCCGTTCCTGATAGAGGAACGGGCTGTAATGGGCAAGAGAACTAGGAGGAGATTTCATCCAGTAGACCTTGGATTTCTGCTTGCAGTTTCATCAGGTCAGCTTTCAAGGAAGGATTTTTATCATCCTTTAAGGCTTCGCTGGTGAGAGTATCCAATTGCCTCTTAAATTGTCGGCGCATGATACCGGCGGGAAGCTGTTTGAGTTTTCGTTGGGTTTCATCAACAAGCATTCCTAATTTCCCTTCAGGAATTTCAGGAACTTTTTTTGCTTGTAGATCCTCAACAGGTACCTGCTCGTGTGCAGGAGGACTCGTTTTTTGGGTTTCTTCCAAAACTTCAGCAGGGGTCGTTGTCAGAACTATTCCTTGTTTAAGACGTTCATCGAGTTTTTTGATTCGCTCGCGAATGGGATCTATCCATACGGACCATTGATCGAGAACTCCCTCGACATCTCCCAAAGAGGCACGTCGCAAAATGATTTCAATATTATTTAACTCTTGATGCAAAGCAAGAAGATCAGGATCTGCAGGAAGAGAAGATTGTGTTTGAGAACAGATGTCTTCTTTAATCAAGTAGAGAACATCATTCCATGGATTAACAGCCACAGATTCTGGCGGAGGAGTTTGTTCCTCTTTCGAAGTGAACAAGTAAGGATCATCCAACAAACAAGAGCAGAGTTCCGCGCGCCGCATCCATGCAGCAAGCGCGTCCTCACAGAACGCTTCGTGTTTCTTATCTACATTCCCTAGTGATAACTCCTTACATTCTTCTTTCGGAAGAGTTTTTTCTTTTGGAGATGATACGATAATAGGATCAGGGACAAGTACGAGTGCGTTAGAGGGTTTATAAAGACCTGGTGCGTATGCGTGATCAGGAAAATGAATAGATCCTTTAGACTGCTTTGTGTTGTTCCAGATATTGATGATGGATGAAATCAACCGAGGATTCTCCAAGACTTCATCGTCGACTTTTTTTCCATCTGGAAGAGCATTCGGATACAATTCATGTCTGATAGATTGAGCAAAGACGAGAAGCTTCGTTTTTCTTCCAGAATCTTTCCATTGTCTGAAGAGATGCCGAATTCCTTCGTAAGAAAGGGCACGAATGAGTTCCGGATTATTTAGGAAGAGGTAACACGTTTTCGATGTGAGGATTTCATCAGCGATGAGCTGAATAAAATCGTCTATTCGCATGGGGACATGAGTCAGAACAAGACGTTCTATATGCGGCAGTTCTATTCCTGCCTGATAAGCCGTTTTGACAAGATGAAAGATTTTACAGGGAGGGACATTACTCATGAGCTTGTAAGTAATCTCAAACGTCTGGATGGTGATTTGCGCTGATTGGATGGGGATTGTTCCCTTTTCAGTACAGAAACATCCCCAATGATCTTGGAAAAATTCAAAGAGCTGACAGCTTATCAAATAAACATTTTTCCAAAAATAATTGTCTTTGATCACACGCCCGCTTCGGCGACCTTGCCTTCGAGTGTCTTGTTGTCCCAGTTCATCTTCTATCTTTTTTTGAATCCAAAAAAACAGATGTAGGAGTTGATTCAGATCATCAAAATAGAGATGGTGAGTTTCTGTTTCTTCCAAAAAAGGAAGAATTTCTGGTCGTGCTCTTTTAATGAGTTGTTTGGCTAATGTTTGCAAAAGCTCCTCTTCTGAAAAGGAACTTCCTTGCTTTTTTTCTTTTTTGACCATGCGCATGAGCACTTGCTCTATCAGCTGAACATCCTTGACGACAGTAATCCCCGTGTTTTCTAGGAAGCGTTGAGTTTCAATTAACCTTATGTCATTCCAATCAAACGTCGCACGTGTCAGAGCAATCTGTCTAGTGAGTTTACTTAATGCAACTTTTTTTGTCATGATGTTTCTCTTGTGTGTAAGTTGTAAAAGAACGAGGGAAGAGCTTATGTTTTGAAGGTCAAAAAGTCAAGAATACTTGACAAAAATCGATTTTTGTTTTATTCTTCCCACGACTTGGAATTGTCTATTGGCGACTCCTTGTGATCGGAAAACCAAAAAATGAGGTGTACGATGATTGATGTACAGGTTCAGGATAGTGGTCGTCAGATTCCCAGCGTCTGGCAGCCAGGTGATGAGATCCCGGTTTGTCGGGAAATTTCCGTCCAGATCCCCGAGTTACAGAATGGGTGCCCTACAAGACGCTATATCGTAGAGACGTCGGTCGGTACGGGTATCAAGCCCGTTGCCGATTACGTCAATGCTCTGGTTCCGGGTGGGGTCATCGAGCACCTGGGGCGTCGTGAGATGTTGAGCTTTGCACAGTCTGGTCTGAGTGGCATGGATGATTTCAGTGGTTTCAATCCACTCTCGATGTCCAGGGGAGTTAATACTTCTTCGCTCTTTTTCCAGGCTGTCCACTCATGCTTTGCCGATCACTATCCCCTGGCTCTTCGGCCTGAGGTGCTCATGCAGCTGGTGTTGAGCCAGATTGCCGAAGCTGTGAAGCAGAACCCCGAGCGTTATCGAGATCTGTTTACGACTAATGGTGAAAAGGAGAATATTGAGATCGAGCATAACGGTCTGGTCCGAGGGAGCCTGAGCCCCTGGCATGAGGCCATCGAGCTGTTCTGTCCCGCCCTGCAGGAGAAGGTTCCTTCCATGCTCATGCAAGACATGCTCGCTCCGTTTTCGACGGACACCATGGAAGCCCAGCTCGCGAGGCTGGTGACGTTCATGGACGCGGCATCGCCGTTCTATGAATATAGCGTCAGGACGCTGTGCGGGATACCCCGTGTCCGGATGCTCGGAACGGCGGAAGATTGGCAGATGCTGGCCACTTCCGTTGCGAACCTGAGTCGGTTCTTCGGGGATACCCTGGAGAAGTACTTCCGTTACCTGATTCCGGTCACCGATAAGCTGGCCGCTCAGGCCGCCGGTCAAGCTCACGATAATACTTTCTGGGTCTCGCTCTACAAGTATAAGAGCGAGTCTGGAGGCGCTAAGTGCAACGGCTGGATCACAGCCTTCTTGAACTTCATTTTCGATTCCGAGAAAAACGTGGTCGAAAAACGCGACAATGCCTACGACTGGACCACTGAACATAAATATTTCATGCCAGGCATAGGTCACGGTAGTGTTCCCTCCCTGGTCTCCAGTGTTCCATTCGTTTGGAAGTATCTGGGAACCAAGATCGATATGAGGTTCTTAGGAGGAGTCCTGGGTGTCGACCTAATCGACGGTTGTGTAACTCCTGCACTTTCTTACGCGGTGGTACAGTCACCTTCCGTCAACTGAGGTGTTTTCAGTCCGCATCCGATTCTCGTTTGAGAGTCGGTTTTTTAATTACTTTCACTTCAATGAAAAAACACCTCAGCTTTTTAGTCGAGGTGTTTTATTTTTAATCTTTTAAACAATGAGAGCCACGATCAAGAGGGCGACGATATTGAGAATTTTGATCATTGGGTTGATGGCAGGACCGGCAGTGTCTTTGTAGGGATCGCCGACCGTATCACCTGTGACAGCAGCTTTGTGAGCATATGATCCTTTTCCTCCGTAGTTTCCTGCTTCAATGTATTTTTTTGCATTGTCCCAGGCACCTCCTCCGGTGGTCATGGAAATAGCAACAAAGAGTCCTGTAATAATGGAACCAATAAGGAGTCCACCAAGGGCCTGTGCTCCTAATCCAAATCCGACGATCACAGGAGAAAATACAGCTAAGAGTGAAGGAGCAATCATGTATTTGACGGCCGAGGCTGTCACGATATCAACGGCTTTTCCATATTCTGGTTTAGCCGTTCCTTGCATGATACCTGGAATTTCACGGAACTGACGTCGGACTTCTTCCACAACGGCACCAGCCGCTTTTCCCACGGCCTCCATAGCCATAGCTGCGAAAAGATACGTAATAAGTCCTCCGATAAAGAGTCCTGCAATCACTTGTGGGTCTACAAGACTAAACACAATTTTTGCACCGGTGGCTTCAATGGTATGAACATAGTCTCCAAACAACACGAGCGTGGCAAGACCTGCTGAACCGATAGCATAAGCCTTGGTTACCGCTTTGGTGGTGTTTCCAACCGCGTCCAATGGATCGGTGACCGCACGCACTTCGGGAGGCAAGTCACTCATTTCTGCAATTCCACCAGCATTGTCTGTGATAGGACCATAGGCATCCATAGCCACAATGATTCCTGTCAGAGACAACATAGCCACGGCAGTAATAGCAATTCCGTATAGACCCGCAAGATCGTAAGCAATTAAGATTCCCGCAATGATAGTGATCACTGGAAGAGCTGTTGATTTCATCGAAAGTGCCAGACCAGCAATAATGTTGGTTCCGTGTCCTGATTGTGAAGCCTCTGCGAGTTTTTGAACTGGTTTATAGTGAGTTGCTGTGTAATATTCTGTGATGATAATCAACAATCCTGTGATAACAAGTCCTAAAAGGGCTGACCAGAATAAAGACATTGTTTCCATTCCTGTTCCAGAGAAATCAAATCCTTTTGTGATGAACCAAAATCCAACAGCCGCCAGAGCTCCTGCAGCCGCCAGGCCTTTATATAAGGCGCCCATGATGTTTTGGCTTTTGTCTAGTTTGATGAAAAAGGTTCCGATAATGGAGGCAACAATAGCAATAGATCCAAGAGCAAGAGGATACATCACCAAGACGTCAGAGTTTGGAGTAAGAAGATTTCCTAAAACCATTGTGGCAACAAGGGTCACCGCATAGGTTTCAAACAAGTCAGCGGCCATTCCAGCACAGTCTCCGACGTTATCACCAACATTGTCGGCAATCACGGCTGGGTTGCGTGGATCGTCTTCTGGGATATCAGCTTCTGTTTTTCCAACAAGATCTGCTCCTACGTCTGCTGCCTTTGTGAAAATTCCTCCACCAAGTCGGGCAAAGACGGAAATGAGAGATCCACCGAATCCAAGACCTATCAATGCGGAAATGTCCATGGTAGCGGCATAGAATCCCGTGACTCCCAAAAGCGCCAAACCTACCACTAATAATCCAGTAACGGTTCCGCCACGTACTGCCACGTCAAGTGCTTGAGAGAGCCCTGTTTTTGCCGCTTCTGCGGTGCGTACATTTGCTCGTACAGAGACAGACATACCAATATATCCTGCAAGTCCAGAGAGGATAGCTCCAACAAGAAAACCAAGGGCAAGGGTCCAGGTAAGCGTAAAACCAAGAATCAGGAAGATGATTGCTCCAATAAGAGTGATCATTTTATACTGGCGGGCCATGTAGGCGTTTGCTCCTTCTTGGATCGCAAGGGCAATGCCTTTCATTTTTCCTTCTCCTGCGGGACGCTTAAGAATCCATTGGGTCAGAACAGCGCCCCAGGCAATAGCAAGGACTCCTGCGGCTAAAGCGTACTGTATAATGGTCATAGTAAATATGGATATAAAAGATCGTTGAACGATCCTGATAAAGAAATACGCCAATATATTAGGAAAAATTGAGTTTTATGTCAATCAAACCGATCCCGACATTTAAATATGAACGAATGCTTGCTTGTCAGGGATACCAAAGAATTGCCGGCACAGACGAAGCAGGATGCGGAGCACTTGCAGGTCCTGTAGTGGCAGGAGCGGTTATTTTACCCTTAAACTCTCGTATTGGAGGTATAAGGGATAGTAAGCTTTTACGAGAATCTCAACGTGAAGAGCTTTATGCGTTCATTACTAGCCGGGCTGTTGCTTGGAGTATTGGGAGTGCAAGTGTGGAGGAAATTTATACGTTGGGTATCCGACAAGCAAATTATTTAGCTATACGTCGAGCGGTGGAGGCTCTTTCAGAGATTGATTATGTTTTGGTAGACGCTTGGACGATTCCCAATCTTTCTTGTCCTCAAAAAGGGATTATTCGCGGAGACCAATCGATCAAGTCTATTGCCGCCGCTTCCATCATTGCTAAAGTGACTAGAGATCGGATGATGAAGGTACTTTCTGAACAATATCCCGAGTATGGATTTGAGAAACATAAAGGATATGGAACTGTTTCCCATAAAAAAGCGATACATATACACGGTCCCTGTGCTATTCATCGATTAAATTTTCATTCGTCATGAATCGTTGACAAATATGGTGTATTGTGGTTTCTTTATTAAAGTTCCAAAGGTGGTCTTTGCTGTTTTTGTTTAAAATTCAGCGAGACTTTTTTCAAAAAGCACAAACAAAGGGGACTGACCATGTCAAAAGACATGCTCGGTATTGCCGTGAGAAAGCTCGTGACGCTCCCCGTTTCGTCTTTGGGGATCATCTGCGACCTGCTCGAGAAGATCAGCGATCCACAGTGGGTGGAGGCGACCAAGAGGTTTCTCCGAAAGGAGAATCCTTGGGTCAAGCAGTGGCTTTGGCGAAAAATCGATGAAAACACCATTGAGGTGAATCTCGATTTTCCTGTCAAACTTCCGTTCGAGGAAGCTGAGCTGCGGGTGTGGAAGAAGTGCTCAGGTCTTGTGATCGTCAAACGAATAGGTGAAGATCTGTTCATTGACGATCGCAAGATTATTTTACACTTCGAGATTGAACAGAACTCAGGGACGATTCCAGGTTCCACCTTGCTTACGAGGCTTGTTGAGAAGGATGTTTTGCATCCCAACATCCTTGATGCATTGTTGGAGAACACACATCTCATCCCGAATTCCTTCAAGAAGGATAAGGACGGAAACATCCAGATTGTATTCTTCTGGGCAGTAGGTTTTCGGGATGGCAATGGCGTCGTGTGCATCCGTTGCCTCCACTTCGATGACGGTCGATGGGGCTGGGACTACGGCTGGCTTGACAATGGCTTTGACGATCAGTGCCCTGCCGTCCTGCTGGCGAGTTAGTGCTTAGGGCTTTGGAACTTAGAATCCTGTGTGCTTTGTTCCTTAGCCCTTAGCTCTTTGTTCTTTCTCTACGACAGAGTCTTCCACGTGTTCATCGTGGCGAGGCTCTATTTTTTTATTCAAATTTTTATATGTTTATATGAAGCAAGGGCGACAGCAAGGGCGACTTGATTGACAAAATCCTTATTTTCTTGTATATTTTTGTTTAAAATTAACATAGATTCTTTTGAATCTCACGTTTAAACAATTTATCGTTCGTTTGCTCTTGGGCTTTTTGCGCGGGCTTATTTTTATAAAGCGCCACAACGGCTCTTTTTTAAAAAGACTAACTACGCCATTAAAAAAGACAGGTCTATTTTTTGCGCGTTGGGTAGGGATTCCTTCTTATCGTCTTCTTTTTTTTATTCGTCGTTATGTGCATAAAGTCTTGCTTCCGGCAAAACATCGTATTGTGTTTATTATTTCCAATCGCTATACGGTTCACATCATGATGAGTTTTATTGTATTGGGAGTGGCCTGGGTAAATTTATCTGCTCGAGATGTGCGTGCAGAAACGTTTGGTCAACAAAGTTTGTTGTATCACTTAGTCGTTCAAGATGATTCCTCTCTTTTGGAAGTGGTAGAAGCAGGAGCCCTAGCGGTAAATACCGCCTCAACCTCTTCTTATCTTACTGATACGATTTTAGATGCCCAGCGACATATTGATCTTGATTATTTGGAGGAAACTTACACTCCTCTTACAGGAGAAGAGGCTCCATCGAGCGAACTATTGGTTTCCACACGCACACAGATTGAAACTTATATTGTTGCCGATGGAGATACTCTTGGGAAAATTGCTCAGTCTTATGGTTTGAGTTTAAGTACACTTCTTTGGAGTAATGGGTTAACGTATGCCAGTACTATTCGTCCAGGGCAAGAACTCAAGATTTTACCAGTGGATGGTTTGCTCTACAGTGTAAAAAATGGAGACACTCTTTCACGTATTGCAAAAAATTATTCGGTTGATGTAGAGACCATTATGAATCAAAATGGTCTGACCAGTGCCGATACCCTTTCCATAGGTGATGAATTACTGCTTCCAGGTGGTGAACCTCCTACTCCTATTGCCACAGTTCGTGCAAACGTTTCCATTGGTAATCTTTTTACTGCTCCACAAGTGAGTGCTCCAAACGAAGTTGTTGGTGGATGGGTGTGGCCAACGGATTGGCATAGTATTACTCAATATTATGGGTGGAAACATACAGGAGTGGATGTTGATGGAGATTATTCAACCTATAGTTATGCTGCGCGAGATGGGGCGGTAATCTACAGTGGTTGGAGAAACGGATATGGATTTACCGTGGAGGTGGATCATGGAGACGGATACGTTACTCGTTATGCCCATCATTCAAAGTTGTTTGTGTCTGTGGGGGACGTCGTTACAGCTGGACAAGCCCTTGCTCAGACGGGTTCCACAGGAAGATCGACCGGAACACACTTACACTTTGAAATCATTCGAAATGGAAAATTTCAAAATCCACTTGATTATATAAGATGAAAAACAGGCATACTTGAGGCTGTCCCAAAACTCGCGATCTCAACTTTCACGGGCGCCCGTCGACCGCACTCTCCCTATTTTGAATAGGGTTCGTACGGCTCGACAGCCCGTTCAAGTTGAACGTAAGCCTGTTTTTTGTTATACTGTTTTTATATGAATCGTGCTTGTCTTTTTTGTAAAAAACAGATTGAGGATTGGAATGAACACTGCATCGGATGTGGCTTCCATGTAGAACTTGTTCCTGATGAGAAAATAAAAGCGAGATATTTACGTGGACCGTCTCTTGGAGCTCTTTTCTTTACTCAAGGGTGGGCATATGGGGCAAGACTCTATGTTTGGTTTCTCCTCTCCCTTGTACCTGTTTTTGGAATCATTGTTTTATTTATTTGTCTTTTTTTTGGACGTCGTTTGAGTTGGAAACAAGGTGGATGGAATAGTTGGGAAGAATTTATTCATCGTATGAGAATGATGGATATTCTAGGTGGAATTTGGATTTTGTTATTGGGTGGGTTGTATGTTTATTTTCGTCTTAGATGAATATGTGAACGTTTTTTCCTATTTTTAGGAAAGAGTGTTTCCCTGTTCTCTGTATTGAAGAGCTTCTGCTATGTGTTCTACGGTGATGATGTCACACTGAGCAAGGTCGGCAATGGTTCTTGCCACTTTTCGTACTCGCGAGAATCCTCGCGCTGAAAGATGATTCGATTGTAGAGCTATTTGTAAAAGAGTTTTTGTTTCATGCGTCAGAGAACATAATTGATCCAGTTGAGAAGGATAGATTTCACTATTGGTAAACAACCCAAAAGGTTTAAGGCGATTTTCTTGCTGTGTTCGTGCTTTTTCTATGCGATGGCGAATGTGTTCCGAAGATTCTGGTTTTTGGTCTGAAAGGAGTTTGTCATATTCAACAGAAGGGACTTCTACCATAAGATCGAACCGGTCTAGCAAAGGTCCAGAAATTTTTTTCTGATAACGGTTTATTTGATAATCCGTACACGTACAAGGGTGATGAGGATTAGTAAGATGACCGCACGGACAAGGATTCATGGCTGCGATCAGAAGGAAACGAGCCGGAAATTGAATGGAACCTAGAGCTCTTGAGATGATGACTGTTCCATCCTCAAGAGGTTGTCTTAATTGTTCTAAAACATGACGGGAAAATTCAGGAAATTCATCCAGAAAAAGGACTCCACGATGAGCAAGAGAGACTTCTCCTGGTCTGGGCCAGGTCCCTCCTCCCACAAGAGATGCTGCCGAGGAACTGTGGTGAGGTGAGCGAAATGGACGTTGTTCTATCAGACCTGTGTGAGAGGTAAGAAGACCTGTCACCGAAGCGATCGCTGTGACTTCTATTGATTCTTCATGGGTCAGTGGAGGAAGAATGGATGGAAGAGAACGGGCAAGAAGGGTTTTTCCTGCTCCAGGAGGACCTTTTAGAAGAATATTGTGTCCTCCTGCTGCTGCAATTTCAAGCGCTCTTTTTGCCCCTTCTTGTCCTTTGATAACAGCGAAATCATTTAGAGAATGTGTGTGTTTGTGTGTTCTTTTTTGTGCTTCATCAAGAAGATGAATTTCTTTGAGATGATCAACGAGGGTTTTGAGAGAAGATATTCCAAAGACATGTAATCCTTCGATAGCAACAGCTTCTTGTATATTGAACTCAGGAACGAAAATGAATGGTTTGTTTATTTTTTTTGCCATGACAGCGCTCGTAAGGGTTCCTTGAACAGCTCGTACAGAACCATCCAGTGCTAGTTCTCCTAAAAAGACCTTTTCTTTAATAGAAGAACGCGGAATTTCCCCGGTTGCAACCAAAATAGAAAGAGCAATAGGTAGATCATAGAGAGGTCCTTGCTTGCGTACGTCAGCTGGAGCAAGATTTACCGTCACTTTTCCTCGAGGAAAGGTATAACCGCTATTTTTGATTGCTGCCCGAATACGATCACGTGCTTCTTTTACTGATGTATCTGGCAAACCAACCAGACAAAATGTGGTGAGTCCAGAGGAGATATCTGCCTCAACGGTTACAGGAATAGATGTAATGCCAATGGTTGCACTTGTTGTAATATGAAACATAAAAACCCCTTACTTATTTTTAAGTAGGGGGTTTCTTTCTTTTTAGAGTAACGTTTCTTTTATTCTTTTGTCAATGTATGATCTTTATTTTTTGCGCGTCTTGAGAGCCAAAGAAGAAAAAAGACACCTGTCACAATAACGATATCTGAAAGATTGATCGCGGATCTTTCAAAAAGAATGATGTAATCTACGGTAAATCCATAAACGATTCGATCGTAGAGGTTTCCTAACGCTCCAATCAAGATCATGAGTGTTGCTACTGTAATATTAGGATGCTGTTTCCAGTTTTTGTAAGCAGCATGGGCTAACCCCAATCCAATCAGAACAGAAAACAAGATAACTAGCTCTAATTTAAAGGGAATATCGAAAGCAATGCCCCAGTTTTGATGGATGGCAAATTGAAGAATACCCTGACTAGCAACCTCTCCTTCTGTAGGGAGAGTGGTGATTCCTCGATATTTTAGGAATTCATCAAGAAGAACAATAAGAGTGACTGGAATCAAAGACCAATAGATGTGATGTGAAAATAATCTCACACTTCCTGTGTCAGAGTTTTTTTGCATTGAATGCACGAACTGGAAGTAGGACGAGCCATGAGACGTCGTTCATCAATTTGTTGTCCACAATATTTACAAGTTCCGTATGTCCCCTTTTTAATCAATTCAAGAGCAGATTCGATATCTCGAAGACCTTTTTCCAGTTCATCTTCTAATGAAAGGTTATCTGAAAATTGAGCGACTTCAGAAGCGTTTTCATCTTCCTTGTCCCCCATGTTTGGGAAGTTTGTTTCAAATTCCGCAATCGTTGTGTTTGAATTTCGATGTGCAAATTGAGAAAGTTCCTTTTCAATACGTTTTTTCTCTTCCTCTAATTGATGTTGCATTTTTTGTATAAAACCAATTCCCATATGATGTCGTTTAAAAACGAGTAATTTCCAGGTTACATCAAAAATAACAATAAAACAAGCTTAAAAAGAAAAAGAGGGCACTGCCCGCTCTATAATAAAATTTTCGGGTGGCCCTCAAGGGGCTGAAGTGTTGACCTGTCTAGGCGTTGGGTTTTGAAATCAAGTAAGATCAATTTCAAAACTCAACGCCCTTATGGCACAAACAAGATCCAGCCAAGAGTGGTTTACTCTGCCGTTTTTACCATTCATTGGTTTTGCTCACGAACGACCCAAAAAGGTACGTTATAGGTGTGTGCTAACCTAGAATTCGCTTTTGTTTTTGTTTTTACTTTCAGAACAGTAAAGACGGTAAGACGTTCCCCGAAAATTCGCACAGGCGTGGGGTGCCCGTAACACAAGGTTAATGCGGGTTTCGGAAAACCTCCCAAGAGTTGGTGTGAAAGAACAACTTACTTAAGTAGTGTATCAAAAAATTGACCTATGGTCAATCTATAAGATATTCTCTCAATTTAGCTTCTTTTTAGAAGTTTATAATAAATTTTGTGTTCATGTATATAAAGTGATGATGTCTATTTATCCACAGTTTTGTCTAATTATGAATAGTTTATCCACAGTTAGTTAGAGCAGAGTTGAATATTCATTGAATACTTTTTAGTCTCAAATGAAATTAAGCTAAATTTAGAGAATATTTTTTCATAGACAGAAACAAGAGAATTAAAAGATTCTAATTGGATTTGGGAAAGAAGCACTTCAGGATTTAGATAATCATGCGTCTCACACAGGTTTTTTTTCTCATCAGATGATTGAGCGAGGTAATCCTCTATGAAGGTTTGGCTGTTTGAGAGAAGAAGTTCATTGTTTTTGAATAATGCCAAAATGAATTCATGAGTCCCTCCTGCTACACGATACAAATTTTCTTCGTTGAGTGAAATTTGTTCTACAGGAATAAGATCAGGAGAAACAATAATTTTGTCATAAGATGTTCCGTCAGGGAGTGGAACTTTTGCAAAGGAAGGTTTTGCCAAAGCCCCAATAATTTGGAGATTTCTGGTAACGTCCTGTGTGGTAAATGAGTGATTTTTGAAAATAAGAAGCGTATCTGTGGACGTTTGTGTTTGTCTAAAAAGAACACTTATTTCCTGATCATTGAGCAGTAATGGTTTTGTCTCATCACCTTCCTTTAAAAAGAATGTGAATAAACGGTGCATTGATTTAACAGAAGAGACGTCATTTTCATTTAGAAATAGTTGATTTAAATAAAGATCAGCATTTTTAACGGATTTTTGTTCAGTAGATATTTGTTTTTTGGTTTTAAACTGTATAACGGTAGATGAGGCATTGTAATAGATCATTCCTTCTTGTTTTTCTTGGGGGATCATGACTTTTCCAAGCCATAGATTTTGAAGTAATGGGAAAAAAGATCTTCTGGAAGAAGTTAAAACACCAGTAATAGGTAACAATTTTTCGGAAAGAAGAATAAAATCTCCTTTTTCTTGAACGGAGATATGATATTTTTCCAGAAGCGTCTGAGGTAATTCATTTTTGGTTGTTCGAATAGCTACCGCGCGGTCGCCTTGTTGGGTAATAAACACAGCCAGTTCTCCGTGAGTGAATGGAATCAAATCTTTAATATCCAAACTTCTTTTTGAAATAAGAGGAACAGAATGAAGAAATTCTTGCCAAATAGGTTGTGTTTTTTTTGTTAGTTGAACTTGAACCGCAAGAACGGTTTCTTCAGGTGCTAAGGAAAATATGGTATTTCGACTGAACCAAACGACTCCCACACGAGAAAGGAGGAATAAGCATATCAACAAAATCGCTCCTAATACCCAAACAACCCACCTTTGCCGGCGGGTTGTTTGGGTATGTCGAGAAAATGGAATGTGAAGTCTCTCCATGTTATTGCTGTGTTGGTTGAGTATGGTTGGGTTCCTGAGGTTTTCTTATAGGTGGTCGACCAGAGGGTCTTGTGTTGTTTTTTGAATAAGGAGGCCGTGGACTGCGTGGACGATCACCTTCTGGTTGAGCAGGAGGTCGCTCAGGGTAAACGTTTCCGGGAGCATCTTTCATGGAAAGACTGGTTCGTCCTTCTGATAATTCTACAATTTTTACCATGACTTCATCTCCCATTTTTACGATATCCGATACCGCATTCACGCGCCAAGGAGCCAGCTGACTGACATGAACCATTCCATCTCGTTTTGGAAGGAATTCTACAATAGCTCCGAAATCCATAATACGTGTTACTTTTCCTTTGTAGATTTCACCTACTTTTGGTTCACGAGTAAGATTTTGAACCATTTCCAAAGCGGTTTGTGCGCCTTGAGCGTCTGTGGAGGTGATCATGACCAAACCGTCATCATCAATATCAATCGCTTGAACGCCTGTTGCGGCAATAATACCATTGATTGTTTTTCCTCCAGGGCCGATCACGTTTCCAATAAGTTCTGGATTGATCCGCAGAGAAATAATGCGAGGAGCGTAAGGGGAAAGTTCTGGTCGGGGTTGGGCAATGGCTTTGCTCATCTGATCAAGAATAGATAGGCGCGCCGTGCGGGCTTGGGAGAGTGTTTGTTTGACCATTTCTGGGGTAAGACCTTTTGTTTTTGTATCCATTTGGATGGCAGTAATGCCTGTGCCAGATCCAGCGATTTTAAAGTCCATTCCTCCTTTTCCATCTTCAAGATCCTGAAGGTCTGTAATAACTTTCCATCGGCCTTGCGAATCTGTGGCAATACCCATGGCAATTCCTGCCACAGGAGCTTTGATAGGAACTCCTGCATCCATCAGAGCAAGGGTTGATCCACAAGTGGAGCCCATAGAACTGGATCCATTTGATCCAAGAACTTCTGAAACTGCACGGATGGTATAAGGAAAGGTTTCTTTATCTGGCATCATTGGCATAAGGGCCTTTTCTGCAAGTCCACCGTGCCCAATATCACGACGAGAAGGACCACGCATGGGTTTGACTTCACCTACGGAAAATGGAGGAAAGTTGTAATGATGGAAATAACGACGAGTTCCTACGGTTTCCATTCCGTCTAGCGTTTGTTCGTCTCCTGGAGCTCCCAACGTGACAACGGTTAGAACTTGTGTTTCTCCGCGCATGAAGAGTCCGTTTCCGTGAACCCGTGGAAGAACAGCCACCTCTGAAACGATGGTTCTTACTTCTTCTATTTTTCGTCCGTCTACGCGTTTTTCTTCTTCAATAATCGCACGCGATACTTCTGCTTCAAGGATAGACTCTACTTTTTCTACTCCATAGCGAAGATCGTCTTTTTCTATTCCTTTTTCTGTAAGAAATATTTTTGTTCTGGCTTTCACTTCTTTTTTCTGGAGACTTCTTTCTGTTTTAGTGGCGCGTGGAGTGGAATAAAAAAGTTCTTTTACTTGTTCAAGAATATAAGGAGCCGCTATAGCTTCTACTTCTTCTCTTCGCTTTTGTGCCAGCAGTTCTTCTTGTGTTTTCGGACTCAGGAGATCGCGCTTTTCTTTTCCAACAGCTATGCGCACTTCCTCAATAAGTTTAATTGGAGCGTCTATGTGTTTCTGACCAAACCAAAAGGCGTTTAAGATTGTTTCCTCAGGAGCTTCATTGGCACCGGCTTCTACCATGAGGATTTTTTCGCTTGTTCCTGCAAAACTTAGATCCAAGAGAGAAGTTTCTCGTTGTGAGTAGGTAGGATTTAAGACAAAGGCTTCTTGTTCATGTCCTACACGTACACAACCAAGAGGACCATCCCAAGGAATATCGCTCATATGAAGAGCACAGCTTGCGGCAATAAGACCGATGATATCAGGATCATTTTCTCCATCAAAAGAAAGAGCTGTGACAATGACTTGAACTTCGTTGCGGATGCGATCATCAAACAAAGGACGCAGAGCACGATCAATGAATCGTGAAATAAGAATAGCCTCATCTGTTGGACGACCTTCTTTTTTCATGAAACGGCTTCCCTTGATACGACCTGCTGCGTAGAGTTTTTCTTCGTAATCAACCATGAGCGGAAAAAAGTCCATTCCTGTACGGCTTTCTGAACTCATAGTGGCAGTGGCTAGAACAATCGTCTCGCCGTATTGAACCAGACAGGATCCATTGGCCTGTTGTGCGTACTTGCCCACATCGATGGTAAGAGTACGACCACCCCACTGTGTGGTGAATTGTTTGTGTTGTGTCATAAGAAATAATTTTTCCTGTAGAAGCAGGAGATATCGAGTTTCCTCGAAATCTAAAAGTTTCTACAGGAATAATGAATAAAATAATTAAAATTCAAGTCGACGAGTTCTACTTTCTTCTTGATCTGTCACAGAGTCTTCGGGATTCATAAAGAAACTAGAATTGATACTTTCTGTATCTTCAAAATTTTCTAGATCCTCATCATCATCTTCCGATTCTTGGGGTTTTTCCTGTCCATGTTCGTTGAGTTTTGGACCGATCAAATAACGTCGTCTGTTTTCTGATAAATCTGTAAAATCATGTACAAGTCCTGTGAGTTTTGATGAAGTCGTTTTTCCAAATGCCATCAGCTCTACCATTCGTCCTCGACTTTGTACATAATCTACCAGCGGTTGGAAATCTCCATCTCCAGAGACAATAATCACCACGTCAAGGGTATCAAGCATTTGAACAACATCAATTGCAAGACCTACATCCCAGTCAGCCTTTTTTTGACCGGAGGGATATTCCATGAGCGCTTTTTGGCGTGTTTCAATTCCTGCTTTTTCCAATGCATCGAAAAAAGGTCGTTCCTCTCTACCTTCGGTGCTCACAACATAGGCCATTGCGCGAATGAGCTTTCGACCTGCCACGGCATCTTCAACAATATTTTTAAAATTAACTTTGCGTTTAAAAAGATTTCGTGCGGAATAGTACATGTTTTGTGTGTCGATAAAAACGCCGACACGTTGGTCTAAATGTTTGAACATAAAATGATAAGTAGAATTTAAAAAAAGAATCCCGTATTTAGAGACCATTTTAAAACTCGATGAGATTTAAAATAGTCCTTTTAAAGCCAAGACCCCGCGGATAGCCGCGGGGTTTTCTTGAATTATCGTAATTTGAGCTCTTCTTTTATTTTTGCAAGAGCTGCTGAATCCTCGCGCTCTAAATATTTCATGAGACGGCGACGTTCATTCACTTTGTTAATAAGACCACGACGAGAGGAGTTATCTTTTTTGTGATCTCTCAAGTGCTTGGTGAGATCTTCAATTTCGGCTGTTAAAATGGCAATTTGCACTTGTGGAGATCCGGTGTCGGAATCATGTGTGCGAAATTTTTTGATGAGGTTCTGTTTTTTTTGAACACTGAGCATAGAGAAAAAATAATTCGTGGCATGGTCCGAGTCGTAAGAGCTCAATCTCACAACCCAGAGGATGTCCTTTAAATAAAGAGAACAGATTAAGCGTAGTCAAAAAGAGAATAAAAGTCAAGAAATGACGCATTTTCTCAGTAAGAAAACCTATTGTTGGTATACTAGCTTTTGTATGTCACAGATTCATCCAAATCAATCCTATCCATTTAGGCATCATCGCTACTCGCTGGCTCATACCGGTCCGCTTCCGCTATTGGCTTCTAATCGTTTATTGGCTTTTTGTGCGTCTACGATTGTAGGAGTATTTCTTCCCATCTTTTTTTACGAATTTTTTGATCTTTCTGTAAGAGCCGTTTTGTTGTGGTATATCATTAATTTTTCCATAAAATTTCCTTTTCAGGTATGGGGAGCCAAGATTTTTTCACGCATCGGTTTGGTTCCCAGTATGATTTTGGGAACATTTGGCGTCATGGTCTTTTTTTGGATGTTTTATCTTTTGGATGCGGGAAGCAGCATCCATCCGTATCTTTTAATGAGTGTGGGGATGCTTGGTCTTATTGTTGACACGGTTTTGTATTGGTCCCCTTTTCATATCAATTTTGCTGAATTTAGTTCTACAAAAACGAGAGGAAAGCAAATCGGCATTTTATATGCAGCTCAACAATTAGTGGCAGTCGTCGCGCCGATTATTGCGGGATGGGTCATTGTGCGCTACGGATTCAAGATTAATTTTTTCATAGGACTTCTGATTTCTTTTAGCTCCATTGTCCCTTTGTTGTTTCTCCCTCCGTTTCGAGTTACGTACGAATTTGGATTTTGGCAAAGTTTTCGCGAGCTCTTTTCTAAAAAATTTCGTTTCATGTCCCTTTCGATGATGGCCTATGGCGCGGAAAATATCGTGGGGGTTGTTGTATGGCCTATCTTTTTATTTACGATTTTTCAGGGAAAGTATTTAGAAATGGGAACGTTTACTGCCATTATTGTAATTATGAGTTTTGCCCTTGAAGTGATTGTCGGGAAAAAGACGGATCAATATTCTCCGGCCAAACTGTTGAAGTTTGGAACAGGGATTTATGCTCTTGGTTGGATATGGAAAGGATTGGTTGGAACGGTCATGGGAGTTTTTGCTGCTTCGACCTTTCATAGTATTGGGGCCATAATGCTTCGTACCCCCATGGATGTATTGATGTATGAACAGGCGGCTGATTCAGGACATTACATTGATGAATATACTGTTTTACGGGAGATTGCTTTGAATATGGGTCGAGTGATGATGCTTGTATTTCTTTTATTTGTGACCAATTTCTTTTCCTTAGGCGCTTCTTTTTTTGTCGCCGCCCTCGCTTCCCTTGGAATCAATTGGTTGGTTGGATATCAAACAAAACAAGTGTAATTCAATTAAATAAAAAACAGACCATTTTTTCGGTCTGTTTTTTGATAACCGTTTTATTTTAGAACACTGTCGATAGCGGCTTTGACGGAATCGTATGGGAGAGCTCCTATCAGGCAATCCGTAGGCTCTTTTTTGGATATGTACCTAGTAGTAATTGATCTTTTCCATATTTCGTCAATGCTTCATTATATGCCACCTTCATAGAAGTACCCACGCCTAAAATAGTGTCATCAAAAGGGATGGCCAGTGTTTGTTTTTTTGTGCGTCCAAATGTGTTTGAACTTATGAATTTTTTAATAGGAAAAAGTTGAGGATCAAACTTTACCCACCTGGACAAATCTGTTTTTTTTTCCTCTTTAAAATGTTTTCCTTGTCTGATAGCTGAGGCGATTGCATCATCATCCATTCCCTCTGTCTCCTTTTGGGAAACAACTAGAGATCTGGTACTCGATTTACTAAAAATTATAGGATCTATAACGGTTGGAATGTGCAAAAAGGTATTCATGTAGTACGCAACAATACCAGCTTCAATGATTCCAGAACTTGCATTTGCTACCAATACAATCACATTCCCTTGAGATTGATCTGTAAAAGTACGCAATTGGTTAATATCAATACCTTTAAGATACGAATGTTGACCAAAATGATCTCCCAAGTCATTGCCCAGAGATAGAAGTTTTTCCGGTATGGGTCGTGTATCTTGATTCCATTTAAAAACGTAGTCTAATGTGCTTACTATATCATTACTATACTCTTGATATAGATTCGGATCCTCTATTGGAGCCGTTTTTTTTACGATAGAATCTTTTTCTCTAAATAATGGTTCCATGTCTTCTTTTTGAAGATTGCCAGATTCAATATTTCTCGTTAATTGAGGATCCCAATATAATCCCCCAATTTTTTCTGCGAAATGTGCAACATGTTGGAACAGCGGATTAATATCATCAAGAGCTAGACGCTCATTAATGGGTAATGGATGAATTTTTTCGACGGCTTGAACCAAAGGATCTGTTATAAAACTGGCAACAACTATCCCTCTTACCCTGCGTATGTCTTGAATCGCATTTTGGAGCATTATGTTATTGGCACTATAATCAAGTCCGTATTTTTCACGAATGCTAGTTATTTTATTTAAAATAGTGTCACACTTCCAGCTGTCTTTTATATCAAGCTTTGTAAAATACTTTTTTTGTTGCTCAGATAATATGTGGTATTCAACTGATTCTGGTTTTCTGGATATTTGCGTTTCTATTAGAGCGCTCTGTGGTTGGTATCCATATTCGTTTCTCACCATAGGTATTTGATGTTACTAGTGAATTTTCTTAATCCACACTCTAGAGTGTAAAATTTTTCAGTGTGTTTTTCTTATTCCGTTATCGCCTCAATGGAGTATAGTCCTAATTCTCTTGAATAATCATAATTATTGGTTACAGCGTCTTTCTTTGCAAGACTGTTTTGTGTAGTACATCATTAATTGGTTTATAGATGATTACTGCAAAAGAACGTCAATTTTTCTTGGAAAGTTCCCAGAGGTTTCTCCAATAAAAAAACAGACCATTTTTTCGGTCTGTTTTTTGATAACCGTTTTATTTTAGAACACTGTCGATAGCGGCTTTGACGGAATCGTATGGGAGGGCTCCTTTGATAGGAATGGCGTTTCCGTCTTCATCAATCACGAACGAGCCAGGAGTTCCGCTTACCCCTGCGGCACTTCCTGCTTGTGCTTGGGCCTCAATTTTGTCTTGATATTTGCTTGAGTCAAAACAATCTTGCCATTGAGTCGTATTTAACTTTAGGTCTGCTGCCACTTGAGCGTAATAATCCTTTCCTAGGCTTCCTTGGTTTTCTACGAGAATATCGAGATATTCCCAGAATTTACCTTGTTCTGAGGCACATTCAGCTGCATTTGCTGAAGGAAGGGCTTCAGGATGAAATGAGAGGGGGAAATGTCGATAAACCCAGCGGACGCTGTCTGAATAATCGGTCATGACTTGTTGCATGGTCGGATGAAATCGCGCGCAATAAGGGCATTGAATATCTGAATATACGATAATGGTAATTTTTGCGTCTTTGTTTCCTCGAATATGATCATCATCTGTGACCACAGGAACTCCTGTGGGAGTTGGATCTGGGATAACACCTGCTCCAGGAGTTGGATCGACTGCATTCACTTGGATATTTTCTGCAAGAGCTTTATCGGCAACGGTTACCTTATTGATAGAGCAGTCTCCTCCCAAAATACATCCTCCTAAAAGGATAAATCCAACGGTTCCTAGGGAGAGAATAGCGGTAATGAATCCAAGCCAGAAGGCTTGTTTTGAAGGAATAGAGTCAAAAAAGTTTTTTGTGTGATGTTGTAATGGATTGTCCATAGGGTTTCTTATAAAGAATCATTAAAGTTTGGTCGTTTCATTAACAGACTACCAATCATGTGTTGCGAACAAATACGGTACAAAGACCCCACGAGGAACAGGACCCGAGCGAATCAGAGTGTGTGTCTGTCGCGTGATTCCTTTTCTGGGAGCTTTTTGTACGAAGATCCATTTGAGATGAGGTAGGAGTGTAAAAGCGACAAGAATCAACAAGAGGAATTTTGTTTCTATTATGAGAGGTGAATGAATGACTGACCAGAGTGTAGGTGAAGTAAGTGTTTCGCCTGCACAGATTCCTGCTGAAGAGAGCATGAGTGGTTCTGTTGGACACTGGGAAGTTTTTACGGAAACAAAAATACTAAAAACAAGAGAGAGAATTATAAGCCAAATGAAGGATGTAGAAAAACCAACCATTTTCATAACGGTTCTATCCTATCATAGAGACTTTCATCTCGCGATGGAGACCTCTGCAAAACTCAATGTTATACTGCTGATATATGCCTACTGTTCTTGAGAAATTGATTGTAGATTTTCTTGAATATCTTGAAGTGGAACGTGGACGTTCTGAAAAAACAATTCAGAATTATCATTTTTATTTACGTCGTTTTGCCAAATGGGCAAATTATCCTGCCCCGCAAGATATTTCTGATAATCTGATTCATCGGTATCGTCTGTGGTTAAATCGATCGGTTGAGGGACGTGATGCAGAGCCATTAAAGAGATCAACACAGAATTATCATTTGATTGCTTTAAGAACTTTTTTGAAATTTTTGGCGCGTAAAGATATTCGTTCACTCGCTTCTGAAAAAATAGAGCTTGCTAAACAAGAACAACGAGAGGTTGAATTTTTGGAAGTCGATGAGTTAGATCGACTTCTTTTGCAACCAAAAAGAGTAAAAGAGGGTTTGATCGCTCTGCGTGATCAGGCGATTCTCGAGCTTCTTTTTTCAACAGGTTTGCGTGTGAGTGAACTTTCTAAACTCAAGATTGATCAAATCAATCTGAAACGAGATGAATTCACTGTTCGTGGAAAAGGAGGAAAACTTCGAGTCGTTTTTCTTTCTTCCACAGCCAAAGAGACTTTGAGAGAGTATCTTTCAAAACGCCGTGACCCTTGCATCTTTTTATTTGTGGGACACGATCGTGCCAAAGGTGGTCGCGAAACTGTTGAAGGGCTTACACCACGATCCATCCAGCGTCTGGTTGAGTTTTATGCAAAGGCAGCTGGAATTACCAAACACATTACTCCGCACACTTTGCGTCATACGTTTGCCACTGATCTTCTGCTTGGAGGAGCCGACATCCGTTCTGTTCAGTCTTTGTTGGGACATGCCTCTATTACGACGACACAGATTTATACGCATGTTACCAATACGCAGATGAAAATGGTGTATCAAAAATTTCACGGGAAATCGAGAAAAAATGTATAAAAGATGACATTTCACTTGACTAAATTGTTATTTTTGGTTTAATAGCAGGTCTTTTTGATCTAGTGGCTTCAAAGTTCATAAAGAAGGAGATCGAAAATGTACAAAACGATCGTAGAAGAAAATCAGTCTGCGCTAGGATTTTGGTTCAAGACGGCTTTGGATGTGGCGGTTATCCTTGATCATCCTGTCACACAAATGAAGAGGAATGATCATGGATGGTCTGGACCTCTTGAGGAGAGAATTCGCGCGTTCAACCTTTTGTGTGCCATCTTTGTTAAGGTAAGTCTTGAACCATCTGTTATGGAGGAAGCACTCTGGCGTGCTTCGCTTCCACATGTATGGGATGCGAAGAAACATGAACAGGCGACGGAGAGGGTTAAGGGCGTGAGATCTGTTGTCCATAGACACCTCAAGGGAAATAAAAATGCAGCAGCTCTTCAGGCGCGTGCGCTTATGGAAACCCTAGTGCTTTTCCCAGAGTGTAGTGGATATAATGGTATTAACATGGCTAATATTATGGCTATGTTGAATCGCCTTGTAGTGGATGAATTAGGGCTTGATCCGATCAGGCCAGATTACGCACAGATAGGTATTCCTCAGCCAATAAGCGAAGGACCCAAAACAGCGTCCTGTGTGCTCGTTGTTGACGATAGAGTTCCAGAGCTCATTAAGTCAGCTCTCGCCCTTGTTGGGATTCCAAATCTTGAGGTGCAGTTTTTGCACTATGAGACGTATTCGTTCTCAAAACTTCTTGGAAAGGCGCTTGATGACAAGCTTGAGGAGCTTGCAAACGCCGTTGGAAGCCTTAATCCGAATATCGTTCTTATGGATCAAGGGCTTGGGGATATTGAGGGGTCTCAGCTTGTCGCAAAGATAAAGGATTTAGGTGGTAAGCAGCCGATTTTTGTCGCCAACACTGGTGGCGATCAGGAAGCGCTCCGACGAGTTGGTTGTTACGAGAATTTTGAGAAAGGTATCAATCCGCGAGGATTGTTGATGGCTCTAAGAGGATTGGATTGATATCTGTGCAAAAGTTCAAGAACCTTCGTGCGATCAATCCTGATCGCTTTTTCTTTTTTCAAAGATTAGTTATGATGCGCTGCGTGAGGATCATTAGGTGTAGTGTATGAGGTTGTTTCAAAATTTGATGAGATTGCCTTGAACGGGACGGGCGTCCGTGAAAGGCAAGATCGCGAATTTTGAAACAACCTCCTTGTGTCCCTGTAGCTCAACGGATAGAGCAGGGCTCTTCTAAGGCCTTGATGCAGGTTCGATTCCTGCCGGGGACACCAGAGACCTTTGCAAAACTCGCGACCTTTGCTTTCACGGGCGCCCGCTGACCCCACTCTCCCTACGGTGAGTAGGGTTCTCGGGGCGAAGCCACCCGTTCAAGCAAATCTCATCGAGTTTTGCAAAGGTCTCACCAGAATAAAAACAAAAAACACCAAAAATGGTGTTTTTTGTTTTTCAGATGTTTAAAGATTCCTTATTTATAAATTTGGGTTTTAGATCAATCTATTGACGGAATGATTCATTTTCAGTATGTTTTCACGTTGTTTACTAACAACAATCAAGTGTCTATTAGACAAAAATAGGTTTCTGGTAGCGCAAAGGAGACAATCAAATGACCAATCCGTTCGAGATTTCCGTCGAGGAGTCGATTAAACGCTTGCGAACCGAGTTCGATCAGACCTTTTGCCCACGCGGTGCCAAGGAACCGAGCTTATCTGATCTTACACACCTTGAGCGTATGGCTCCCGATTGGCCCAAGGGCAATGACGCGTTTCGTGGCATTCGAGTGCGACCGAAGGGTTTTGGTAGTGAACGTTACGGCATGATCGCGACCTTCGAGGCACATTGTGCGGCTGTGAAGCGCGTTCATTCTAAGTTTTGGCGATGCGAAGAGCTTTTATCCGGAAAGCACCATTATCATGAAGCTGACGGTAAGATCGTGGATCGACTACGGCTTCTGGGTGGGAACGAGCGCCACAGGCCTGCTCTCAAGTGGTTTGTGACCGATCTATCATCCAAATGCAAACGCGAGCGAATCACGTTGAATACCCCTGGCCATTCGGTGCCTCTCCTCCTAAGGAAGAGGTAAGATTTTTCTACCATTTTGTTTTAGACAAAATGGTTTTTCTTTTTTTTGGATCCAAATGTCCACAGCACCATTTGCCAAAAGAACTCTTTTTGTTCTACCTTGTCATATAGATATGTGATCCACATTTGCAGGTAAGGGGGATTCCTCCTTACCATTCCCCGTTCGATTCCTGTTGATCAACAAAAAAACCTCTCTATTCGAGAGATTTTTTTGTGGGGCGGCCAACGGGAATCGAACCCGTAATAGAGGTACCACAAACCCCTGTGATAACCGTTTCACCATGGCCGCCATATTGAGACCTCTGCAAAACTCGCGATCTTTGCTTTCACGGGCGCCCGCTGACCCCGCTCTCCCTATGGTGAATAGGGTTTCGTGGGGCTCGACCCGCCCGAACGAACGTTCGACGGTCGGGCGGGCAGTCCGTTCACGCAAATCTCATCGAGTTTTGTAACTCACAGCATAAGTAAACCATTTTCAAAAATTTGCACGATCTTTATCTAGTCAAATTTTGAGAACGGTTTCTCTTTATATTGAACGAGGCAAACTGTAACGTATTTTCTTTTTTTGATCAAGATAGTTAGTGTGATAGATAGTTAGTGCAAAATAAAAACCCGAACGTCTATCGGGTTTAAATGATCTGATTGATGCGCCAATGAGTCAAGCGCTCTTGTGCTTGTTGTGAACCCCAGTCTACTCCGTAGTGAGGAGACCTGAAGTTTGAATGCTGTTGGTAACGTGTTCCACTATGCGGAAACCAGAGTTCGCACAGATAGTTGTCAATCTGTTTTGCTCGATACAGCTCGTGATTCACACTTGACCTGGCATAGCTTGCATTCAAGTCATCTTGAACCGTTGTCACCAGCTGTTCAGCAGGACCTGCAATAATGCGTCCTTGATGTTGCTTGTGATACGTACCAATGACTTTACAATCCCAGTAGGTTATATCCCTATGCGGGTTTGGAGTCGTTGAATTCTCTTGAGGGACAAGGGGGTATTTCCACAGGATGTTTTGTGTGTGAGAGAGGAATGTCTCTGCATCTTCCCGTGTGGCTACACGAAGCTTACCCCGTTGCTCAACCCCTACGACAACATATTTCCATCCACGTCGATCAGACAACGAACGTCCTCGTTCGAGTTTGAGAACGCTTGCAAACATGCGTTTGCGTCTGGGATCGGCGTACACGATATAGGTTGAATGTCCTACTTGAGCCACCCGGCACATGAAGGCTTCCCCATACGGGAGGATGTGCTCAGGGACTGGTCCCATTTGTCGTCTCGCCGTTTCCTCATCATCGAAGAAAAGGACACAAACAATTTGATGTTCTTTATGGGTATCCTGCAACCCCACCACCCAAATGTCTCGCGAGACTCCGGAAAGAAAAAGTTTTTCGCGTGAAAGAGTATCAATTTGTGTCAGATCTTCCGCTACCCCCAGACTATTGTCTGCTTCTTCAATAGCAAACAGTTGCAAACCAATACCAAGTTGTCGACGAGATTCGAAATACAGTCGTTTTTGGAGGGAGGAAGCTTTAGGTCCAGGATCGCTCCCTGCCATGATTAGCATTTGAATAGGGTCAAGACAGTTCGCCACCATGTTGTGAGCAGCTAAACTTCTTTTAAATGGTTTCAGGTAATCTGAGATCACGGATTCGACCATGTTCATCGCCATGCGTAGATACTCTGACATCCGTCGATGAAACTCGATATGTCCCACCGACGTGGCAATGCCGTACTCTGTTTGGTGTGTTCTGACATATGATTCATAGAATGCCTCTTCAGGAACAAATCCACGATCTATCTGTCGATGGTAAATACGGTACATCTCCTCCAGAACGATCATCTGCTCTGGAAGAGGTCGAAAAATCAAAAATTTTTCTGGGTGGAACAGTGGTAGCACACAAACTCCATTGAGTGGAAGGTTTTTCTAAGGGATTTTTCATAAACCCTAAAGATCTAAACAAAAAATACTCATTACGTCAATAAATGTGTTATTCAAAAATCACCTTTCGACAAGCTCAGGATGATTTTTGAGATTAAGCTATTTACCCAATGATACAGCTTGATCAAAATCAATCACATATACTCTGGGTGGTTTATCGAGAATAGGTTCGCCTTGTTCATCACGGTCAAAATAGACGATGAAATTATTATCATGAGTATGTCCATGAACGACCCCTAGGGATTCTAAAGCTTTTTTAATTTTTTCTCTTTGATCATAAATACATTGTGCATAAAGCCCAGATAGCATTTCCCATATTTCCGAAGGAGGACCTTGTAAAACACGAGTCGCCACATCAACTCGATATGTTTTTGGATTAAGACTAGCTTTCACAATTGGTTCAATTGGAACATACTCGAATCCTTGTTTTTTCCAAAATTCTACATCTTCATATACTCGTTTCCATTCTTGATACGGCCCCACATCAATATGACGAATAATAACTCTCTCTCGCAAAGATAATTCTGTTCCAGGAACTTTATCCAGAAGCGTGGTTCCTGAACCCGTTTTTGAAAATGCTTTATGAAAAAAGGGATGTTGAACATCTGTATAGAGTGGAATAAATTTGGCTAATGTTTTCCATCTTTGTTCTTGTTCAAATCTTATCTGAATGAGATGTTTCCGTTGTTGAGAATCTTGAATATATTCAATTAAACCAATAATATTTTTTAATGAAAACCCTGTTATTTTTTTCCCTTTGAGAGCTTGTTCAATTAAAAGTATTCGTTCTTTCTCTGAAACAGAATAGATGTATCTCGTTGCTAAAAGACGAATTTCTACCTCATCATCTTCAAGAGCTTGTTCAAGTAACTTAAATCGATATGATTTTGGAATCTTATCAATACATTTTGCTGCAGCCAAACGAACATTCATATCACCATCTTTCAAGGCCTGTTCTATCAATCTTGGCTGATCTGATTTTGAAGCTTTCATTATTTGTTTATCACCAATAAAAGAAATCTGATTTTTCCACTTTATACCCCCTTGGTTGTGTAACGGTCGATCAATTGATTCAGCAGCCAGACGAACTTCTCTATCTTTATCTTCAAATGCTTGATTAAGTATTTTGGCTCGATCTGGTTCTGAAATTTTATCAACATACTTTAAAACAGCTTTACGAGCTTCTGAACTTCCACTAATAAAAACTTGGTTAATTAAAAATACGCGATCTTGTTCAGAAATTAACGGAAACAACTTTAAAGTTTTATGAAGTAAATGAAGAAATTCATTATCAAAACGTCTTAAATCCAGAACCTCTTTTATCGTGGGAAGAATTTTCTTTCTTATTTCTTCTTGTTGATCTTCTGGAACTTGAGCTAAAACCTCAATCATTCCTAAACGTGCGGAGAGATCTCCGTGTTTTAAACCCTGAATAATAAAAGCTGGAATCTCCTTTTGAATTCGCTCTTGGCTTTTTTGGTAACGCTCAAAATCTCTTGGGGTGAGTTCTGGATCACCAGAGAGGTGATAAAAAGAAGCGTTTTCTTGAAAACGTTTATAGTGTTCAGAGACCGTTTTTGAGTTTTCCTCTAAACCTTCATGTCTTACGAAACCTTCACCAATCATATCGTCAAAAGATTATTTTTGTTTTACTCGTTCTTCATTTTATAGGAAAAGACCGTATTTGATTAGCTAGCTTTTGTAGAGGCTGATTGATACACTTTCCTTACATGTCTACACAAGAAACAATTATTTTATTGGATGGAAATGCTCTGTTACACCGCGCGTGGCATGCCATTCCTCCTTTGACCACGAAAAAGGGAGTTGTTGTAAACGCTGCTTATGGTTTTGCCATGGTGGTGGAAAAAATGCTTGAGACCTACAAGCCTGAATACATAGCTGTTGCCTGGGACTTGCCTGGAAAAACGTTTCGGCATGAGCTGTATGAAGCGTATAAGGCTCAACGAGAAAAAAAGGAACAAGAGCTTTATGATCAGATTCCTCTCATTCAGAATATTCTTGAGGCTTTTGGGATTCCCAGTCTTGAAGCTCCTGGGTTTGAGGCAGACGATATTATCGGAACCCTCTCTAAACAGTCGGCAGAAAGAGGATTAAAGACGCTCATTGTGACCGGAGATCTCGATAGCTTGCAGTTAGTGGATGAAAATACTCATGTTATTTTTTTTCAAAAAGGGATTAGTGAAACAAAGGTGTATGACGCAGTATCGGTCAAAGAACGCTATGGACTCACACCGGATCAACTCATTGATTACAAAGCCCTTCGTGGCGATCCATCAGATAATATTCCAGGAATTGCAGGCATCGGCGAGAAGACGGCAACGATGCTTCTTCAAGAATACGGAACGATCCAGGGAATTTTGAAAGCATTAGATCGTATCGAAGAAAAATATGCGAAAAAACTGCGTGGACAAGAACAGCTCATTACCCAATCTTTGACATTAGTAAAGATTGTCCGTGATGTTCCTTTGAAATTTTCGTTTTCGTCTGCTGTTGTGGGTCAGCCAGATCTTGAAAAATTATTGCCTTTATATCGAGAACTTGAATTTAGAACATTACTTAAAAAGTATCAGGAGCACACATCTGTTTTAGAGAAAAAATCAAAGGAATCAAAAGTCATCGTTCAGATCGTACGTGAGGCGCAATTATTTATAGACGTATTTTCTTCTTCCTCAACGCTTGGTGTTCTTCTTGCACAACAACCAGCAGATTTATTTGGGGCTACTCTTGCAGCGATCGCTTGCTCTGACGGAACACAGACTCTCGTTCTTCCTAATCCTTCAAAAGAGGCTTTAGAAAAAATAAGTTTCCTTCTTCTCAAAACGAAAAAGGTAGTAAGTCATGATCTTAAACATCTCATGCATCATCTTGGAAAATCTCTGACGGGTTCATTGTTTGATACGATGATCGCCTCTTATCTGCTTCATTCTGGCAGTCGTGCGCATGATCTTGCAGGTGTCGTTTTTCAATCGTTGGGTCGTGCGGTTCCTGAAGTTCCTATAACATTTTTAAAAGAAAAAGATTACGAACGATTTGGTCAGATTGTGGCTATATTGCCAGAGTTATCTGAAAAGATGGAAATACAGATGAAACAAATCGGAGCTGAAAAGGTGTTTGAAGAGATTGAAATGCCACTTCTTTGCGTGCTCTATCGCATGGAGGTTGAGGGAATCGAGCTTGATAGTGCGAGTCTCACCTCTTTTTCTCATACGATTCAAAAACGAATGAGTGAATTAACTCTCCTCATTACAAAATTAGCAGGGGTTGAGTTCAATCTCAATTCTCCTTCCCAGCTGGCAGACGTGCTGTTTGAGACGCTTCAGATTTCAACAAAAGGAATTAAAAAAACCAAAACAGGATTTTCCACAGCCGCTCCTGAATTGGAGAAGTTGTGGGAAGTTCACCCAATCATTCCATTGTTGAGTGAATATCGAGAGCTTTCAAAATTACAATCCACCTATGTGGAGGCTTTACCCAAACTTGTTGATAAAGATGGTCGTGTCCATACAACGTTTAATCAAGCGGTGGCATCAACCGGTCGGCTCTCTTCCTCGGATCCAAATCTTCAAAATATTCCAATCAAAACAGAACTTGGTCGTGAAATTCGTAAGGCATTTGTTGCCCCTCACGCAAGCGTTCTTTTGGCGGCAGACTATAGTCAGATCGAGTTGCGCCTTGTTGCTGTTATTGCCAAAGATCAACCTTTCATTAAAGCTTTTCAAGAAGGAGCAGATATTCACACGCGTACAGCTTCTGAAATTTGGGAAGTCTCTGAATCAGATGTAAACAAAGATCAGCGACGAGCGGCTAAGGCTATTAACTTTGGTATCCTTTATGGAATGGGTCCTCGTTCTCTTTCGCGTTCGACAGGTCTCACGATCAATGAGGCTAAGCAATTTATTGATCGTTATTTTGAAATTCATCATGCCATAGCTGTGTATCTGGATGAGACAAAAGTGAAAGCTCATCAAGACGGTTATGTAGAGACACTTTTTGGTCGTCGACGATATTTACCCGATATTCATTCTGGAGTTCCTATGCTTGTGGCTTCTGCCGAACGGATGGCAATCAATATGCCTGTTCAAGGAACAGCAGCTGATATCATTAAAATGGCTATGTTGCGTGTTGATGGTTGGTTAAAGACAAGCGAGTGGCCTGCGAAATTATTGCTGCAAGTGCATGATGAATTGGTTCTTGAAATAAAAAAAGAGGCAGTGGAGCCTGTGAAGCTTGGAATACGGGAGATGATGGAAAGCGTGGCGTCGTTTGAAGTTCCACTTGTTGTAGATATAGAGGTAGGAAAAAATTGGGGAGAACTTAAGTAGAGTTTTTGTAAAAGATTTAGAGAATTAAAAGTATGTTGATTTTTGTTTACGGAGATGACACTTTTCGGGTGCAAGAAAAAGTTCGACAGATGATAAAAGCATTTCGAGAAAAATTCGATCCTTCAGGATTAAATGTTTCGGAGTATTCCTTTGAAGGAACAAAAAAAGGAATACTGGGTGAGATATTAGGTTCAGCTCGCACTCTTCCTTTTTTTGGAAAAAAACGAATGATCATCGTAAGACAATTAATTTCTGAAGTTAAAACCCCTGAGGTACAAGCTTGGGTTACGGGATTTATTGATCTTCCTGAATCTAGCATTGTAATTTTTTGGGAAACACTTGAACCTAAAGCATTAGAAAAGAGACCTTTATTTAAAAAGTTATCTGAAATAGCTGAGGTTCATTCGTATACATTTCCTCAACTTCATGGCAGTGCGCTTAATAAATGGGTTCAGATTCGTTTGAAAGAACGAGGAGCAATCATGGAAACCGAGGCTTTATCTTCTCTTGTCGAACGTGTTGGTCCTGATTTATGGCGTATGGATCAAGAAATAGGAAAGCTTGTTGCCTATGCTCATGACAAACCGATTACCCTTGAGATGGTTCAAAAACTCGTTCATGAGAATTTTGAAGGAAAAATTTTTACCCTTATTGACGCTATTTCTCAACGTCATCCTTTAGAAGCCTTTCGTCTGTTACAAGAAGAGCGTTTGTCGGGTACGGATGATCATTATTTACTTACTATGCTTGGCAGACAGGTACGTATTTTATTAGGAATTCGTGCGATGTTGGAAGAGAATACTCATGTAAATAAACAGGAGATTGCTCAAACACTGGGGATACACCCATTTGTCGCACAAAAAGGAATGAGTCAGGCTCACGGATTTACTCTGGATCAACTCAAGAGAGTGCATGATTTATTGTTTCAATTTGATTATCAGTTAAAAACAGGCCATCTTGATGCACAAATGGCTGTTGATTTAACCACGATTGAATTGATTCACTCCTGACTTATTTTTTTCAAATAAAAAAGAGACCTGATTTGAGGTTGTCCCAAAACTCGATGAGATCAACTTGAACGGGCTGTCGAGCCGTACGAACCCTATTCAAAATAGGGAGAGTGCGGTCGACGGGCGCCCGTGACAACCTCGATTTGGGTCTCTTTTTTATTATACGCTCAAGAGCGTATGAAGTTTTTTCATGAGCCGGGACTTGTAGCGAGCAACGGTATTTTGTTTGAAGACTTTCTTTTGAACCGCTTTATCAAGTTTTTTGCCTACAAGTTGCACAAGGTTTTTCGCTTCGTCCATTTGCTTGCTTGTAAAGGCTTTTCGTACCTTAACACGAAGCGAATGTATTTCTGCTTTTATCACTTTATTACGCTGAGCATTCTTTTCGTTTTGACGAAGAGCTTTTTTTGCATTGTTGAGCTTTGGCATAGAAAACAAAAGGTGTTGAACGAGTGAATGTTGAACTGTGCATTAAGACCAGATTAGTATAGCGATCTTTTTTAAAATGTCAAAGGAATCTTTCCTCAATTTAAAATTTACGCTTAATCCTCTTGTTCTTCTGCATTTGAATATACAAGTTCCAGAGGATCCATTTGTTTTCCAGAAATTCCTTCTGTGACGTGGTAGATATCCTTATCAATTTTTTTAAGCTCTTGAGAGGAGGCTGAATAAGCACGAACCGTTGTTTCAAGATGTTTTCCTAATTTATTATGGTGATCTTCATACGCCTTCATATGACGCATGAGATTCTCCGCTTGTTTTTGAATATCTTTAACTGATTCTTCAATTTGAAGGGCTTTTAGTCCCAAAATAACCGTTTGAAGGTAAGCAAAAAAAGAAGTGGGAGAAACGATCATTACCCTTTTTTCAAAAGCATATTCAATGAGATTTCGTGAGTTTACCTTTACAGTTCCTACCGTTTGACTAATGAGATTATGATAAACTCCTTCAGCAGGAATAAACATGAAGGCAAAATTAGTTGTTCCTTTTTCTGTTTGAATATATTTGGATGTTTCATCAATACGTAGTTTTACGTCTGATTTAAATTCTTTTTCCAGTTGTTCGCGACGTGTAGGATCGTTTTCTATCGCTATTCTATTGTAATTTTCAAGTGAAAATTTTGCGTCAATAGGTATCAACATTTCACGAATAAAAATAACGGCATCAGGAATAAGAGATTGCTTGGTATTCTCATCTATTCCTAGTGAATATTGCATTTGATACTGACCTGGTGGAAGGACTTGATTTAATAAGGTTTCAAGCCAATATTCACCCAATATTCCTCTTTGTTTAGGATTTTTTAAAATATTTTCTAAACTCTGGAGCTGTCCTGAAAAATTAAGCACCTGTTTATTAGTTTCATCCAATTTTGTTAACTTTTCTGTTACGTCTCGGATAATTCCAGAGGTATGACTAAAATGTTTTTGGAGTGTTGAGGAAGATTCCTGCATATTTTGAACAAGTCGTTCGTGCATGAGATCTAATTTTCCTTCCATTTCTTTTCGTTGTGTGGTGGTTGTCTGTTGAATTTCCTTTCGAACATCGTTGAGTAGTCCCAGAAGTTGTGGATCAAAGGACTGAGTTTCTTGTTTTTTACGGACGGATAGATAAATGATTGTTAGTACAGTTAAAAAGAGAGTAATAATAAGAACCAGTTCGGTAGTCATAGATTTTGACGATGTGTATGTACTCACGTACTATTGTGATGCGTATAGTATAGCAAAAATGAAGTAACTCTTCGCCTTTTGTTTAGATAGAGATTGCAGATAGTATTATTTTACGACACTTATTTATGAGATCTCTTCAAAACTCGATGAGACCTGTCTATTGACAGATAGGTAAGATCGCGAGTTTTATAAAGATCTCCAATGTCCTTGTAGCTCAACTGGATAGAGCGGCAGCGTCCTAAGCTGAGGATGGGGGTTCAAGTCCCTCCTGGGACACCAATTTTAAAAATTGTTTCATATGAAACAATTTGTTTTTTAGAAGTAAGTTTGGGCCTGTAGCTCAGTTGGTAGAGCGTTGCATTCGCATTGCAAAGGTCAGGGGTTCGACTCCCCTCAGGTCCACCATAAAAAATATCAGTTGTATCTGGTGTTTTTTTGTATGTACATTTTGTGATTTTGAACTGTTATAATTATAAATACGAGCTAAAGAATGTATATGCAAACAAAAAATTTGTATCATATCCCAATCAATCTCTTGAAGGTAACAAATGTTTCAAAAATTGGGATTGCACATGTTGGAGATCTCGTTCATTCGATTGATTATGATGCTCCAGAAGGTACGCCCATTATCGCTGCATTAGATGGAATCATTGTTTCTGTTAAAGACGATTCTCAACTTGGTGGTGATGATCCAAAATTTGAAACTGAAGGAAATTTTATAGAAATTCTCCATGAACACGATGAGATATCTGAATATGAACATATTCAATATCAATCAGCGAAAGTTCGTGTTGGTGATATTGTGAAAGTATGTCAAGAAATTGCTGAGGTTGGAAATACAGAATGGAGTGAATGTCCACATTTGCATTTTATGATTTATCCAAAAGGACAAGAATATAAAACGATAAAAATTCGATGGATAAATCAATAAAAGCAAATTTAATAAACACTTTAGACATTTTATTAATTTTTCAATTTTATCTAATTTTGATTTGAATTTGATTCTTGAAGTTAAAAATACCAGATGTTATTCTGGTATTTTTTGTTTCACGTGAAATAAATTTAAGTTTAAATTTTCGTTTGTGTTTTTAGAATTCGAGTAAGTTTTATATTAGTATATAAAAAAGTTACTTAAGTTAAGATAATAGACCTATCGACTTGTCATAGACTCCTCATTCAGGGAATATAAAGATGAAATTCACTATGGATCGTATTACTAAAGTATGTAGTTTATACATATTTGTCTAAACTAGTGTAGCCAAATATAGATATTGTGGATATTTCTTATTTTTTTTGAGTCGTTATCAATTATTTAAGTAAATTCTAAGGAGATTAGTCTTTTTTACTTCATTTTTTTAGCTAAAATTAGATAAAAAAAGGATTGACGACATTTGGTATTCATGCTATACTACTGCTGTAAAGGTAAAGATATGCATAAAAAAGTTTTCACCTTTGCAGTTGTGGGGTTTTTTGTTTGGGGCTCGTTTGCTCAAGCTCAAATGTCCTCAACAAATTTCAAGATTCGATGGGACTCCGTGAGTACAGGAGGGTCAGATACTTCATCTTCAGCCAGTTACCTCTTAAGGGATACGACGGAAGCTGCTGTGGCGGGATCCTCTACAAGCGTGTCTTATCGACTCGATCAAGGATATAGATCAGGCATTGATGAACAGATTATCTCCTTTGATGTATTTGTGCAGGACCTCTCTTTGGGGCGTTCCGCGACTGCTTTGGCTGGTACAACGGTTTCGACCGATACAACAAGTCTTTCAATCAACGATTATGTTGGTCTGATACAAGACGTTGGATCTGGGCAGGTGTCCATGATCGGCAAGATTCAATCCATTGGATCAGGAACCGTGACCGTCGATGCTTGGAAACACGGCGGTACGCTTGCGGTGATTGATGGAGTGAATGATTTTCTCTATCCCCTTACCAGTTCTGCGATTTCTTTCGGACAGCTTAGTTCATCTTCTCTAAAAACAGCCCTTATTGCCTTCGAGGTCACATCTGCCAATGACAACGGGTATGTGGTGCAAGTCTATGAGGATGGGAATCTTCGTAGCGGGAGTAATGAAATTTCTGATGTGGCAGATGGATCTGTCAGTGTCGGCTCTGCAGAATATGGAGCACGATCCTCAGATACTTCTTTGAGTGATTCTACCTTTGATACTTCTGATACGGCCCTAACGTCTGCTTTTCAAACCGTTGCTTCAGAAAACACGGCTAGTTTTGCAAGTAGAAATTTTCTTACCTTAAAAACGGCTGTGGATTCTATTGCTTCTTCCGGAAGTTACGCGCATACGATTTCTTTTATCGCTTCTGGTAACTTTTGACGATATGAAAAACGGGATCTCTTCAACATGTGCCATCAAGGCAATCTCATCAAGTTTTTCAAAGATCTTTCGTATTCTTTCTGTAGGATGTTGTTCGCTCGCTCTCTTGTTGATTTCTTTTGGAGCTCATGCGGCTGTCATTTCTCCCAGCATGTTGGAAATTTCTTCCGCGCGCGGCGAAGTGATTCATGAGACATTTACGATTCTCAACACGGGATCCAGCGAGCAAACGTATTTTTTCGATCGGGTAGCCTTTAAACCGATGGAAGAATCAGGAACTCCGTTGTTTTCTCAGGAAACAAAAGAGGCCAGCGCACTCACCTCCTGGATTTCTTTTCCAGAAACACAGGTGCGGGTCTTACCTGCGTCAAAAGCAGATGTTCCTTTTGAAATAGCGATTCCTGATGATATTGCCTCGGGTGGATATTATGCTGCCATTACTGTTTCACCTACGCCCACAGATATTGTCACAACCAATGGCGCGATTATTGATGCCAAGACTGCCATTCTCGTGCTGTTGACGGTTGAAGGTGAGACAACACAACAACTTCAGTTGCTTGATTTTCATGGGGCACTCCTTTCTTCTTCTCTTCCTTTTAGCTCATTTCAATTCAGAGTCCAAAATCAAGGAAACGTGCATGTAGTTCCTCGTGGTCAAATCACTCTTAAAGGGTTTTTTGGTCAAACCATCCAAGTGATCGAAGTAAATACGGTTGAGGGAAGAGTCTTGCCATCCTCTACAAGACAGTTTGAAGCGCAGTATCCCCAAGAGACACTTAGCTGGTTAGGCAAGGCTGGATATCAACTGAGTCATCTTTCCATTGGTCCTATGACGGCAGATCTGGCGTTAAGCTACGGATCAGAAGGAACTCTTTTTTCTTCTCTCACCTTTTGGATCGTTCCTTGGGAGCTTATCTTGGTTCTTGCGGGTGTTATCGGAATTATTCTTGCGTGTTACTACGGAATACAAAAAAAAATTAAATCAAAAAGATTATAAGTCTCATGTGTGTGTATTTTTAGGAGGATCATTCGAACCATCGCAACAGTCGCTGTCATCATTACGGCGTCTGTTGCGGTTGTTCCAACAACCTTTGCTGCGACTCTTTCGATGGCAAACGATTATCCTTCGACGCTAGAAACTTCGCAGGTTGCCAATCACACATTGTTCTTTACAACTCCAACAAGCATTACAGAAGGTTCCACGCTTACCCTCACCTTTGCTTCCGCTTTTGATACCAGCTCTCTTGTTGAGGACGATATCGATCTTGCCGATGATGGCGTTGATCTCACCACAGCAACGGATTGTTCTGGAACTGAAAAAGCTTCCGTTTCTATTGTTGCTGACGTCATCACTCTCACAGTGTGTCCAGGTGACGCAGGAACCATTGCCATTTCAAGCGTCGTGACGGTGTCTATAGGAACCAACGCCACAAACTCGGGAACGGGTGTAAACAAAATCACCAATCCTTCCAGCGCGGGAGATTATTTTGTCTCCATTGCCGGAACCTTTGGCGGGTCTGGATCCATCATTCTTCCTATTGGAGGAGATGATTCAATTGAAGTGACCGCAACCATTCCTTCTTCTGGCGGAGGCGGCGAGCAAGGAACAGGCGGCAGCGGAGCTCCTGCAGACAGCACTGCTCCAGTGATTTCTCAGATTGTGGTGTCGGGTTTAACCACCACAAGCGCCACGATCAGTTGGTCAACCAATGAACCGGCAATTCAGGCTCTTTCTTATGGATTAACGTCTGGTCTTGAATTAGGAACCAAATCAACCAGTTCCTACTTTAACTCTTATGCCGTGATGTTGGATCAGCTCAATGAAGGGACAACCTATTATTTTCAGATTAAGGCTTCAGACATTACTGGAAATCAGGCGAGTTCTTCTATTGCCACCTTTACGACGCTGGATGAGACAGCACCCGTCATCAGCGGAATTCAAGTTACGGATATCACTACAACCTCTGCACGGGTGATTTGGACGACCAATGAACCTGCCAATAGTGTTGTTTCTTATGGGACGACAAGTGCGTATTCGAATACTGTTTCACAAGGAAGTTTTGTCACGGCGCATTCCCTTCTTTTGACAGGGTTGACTCAGAGTACGCGTTATCACTTTCAAGTGTTATCTGTGGACTCATCGTTGAATCAGGCTTTTTCTTCTGATCAGACGTTTGTGACCGATATAGACGTGCCTCCGGCAAATGTTTCCGGTTTAACAGCCGCTCCAGGAGATCGTCAGGTGATTCTTTCATGGACAAATCCAACCGATGAAGATCTTTCAGGAATTCGTGTACTGCAATGCTTGAATAGATATCCAACAGGATCCACAGATTCTACCTGTGAGGTTATTGGAGATGGTCTAATGACTTCATTGGTTCAGACAGGCCTTTCAAATGGAACCACTTATTTTTTTGGAGTTTTTGCTTACGATCAATCAGGGCAGTTTGCTTCTGGAGCACTTGTGTCTGCCACACCCAGTGCTTCAGAAGAAGAGGTGCCCTTACCGGAACCTCCGGAGGAATTGCCTCCTGAGAAACCTCTTCCACAGGAACCTCCTGTGGAACCACCACAGCAGACAGAACCTTCAGAATCAGAATCTACGGGTACAGAACTTCCACAGGGATCGGCGGTTTCCTGCGGAGATACTCTTTGCTCGCAGACTGAATCGACAGTGTCTTGTCCGCAAGATTGTGGTGAACCTTCTGAAGAACCGACTCCTTTAGGTGAAGGAGAAGGAACCTTCAGTGAGGCCGATATCCGTTATTTGGTTGCAGATGGATCGATCGCGCTTAAGGCCACCAGCTCCGGTGTGGTTGATGTGCTCCCCACAAGCACAGTGCGTGCGACAATCCCCCGTTTTGCTTTATCCGACAACGTAACGTCTGTTTATTTCACCGTAGGGTCGGACACTTACCTCATGCGTCTTGATGACGCTCTCGCTCTTTATGTGTCGGATCTCACTATTCCAACAGTGTCTACCGTTCTTGACGTGATGGTGCTTATCACGTTTGAGGATGCATCGACACAATCTGTTTCTTCATACCTGAGGGCTGTCGTGCCCGGTTCCATTTCTCAGGTCATCGATGGTGAAGAAGCGACCGTGAGTTCCGCAATGATTTCGCTCTTTGAACGTTCTAGGAATGAATTTATCGTATGGGATGGGTCCCCGTACGCGCAGTTTAATCCCACACAGACAACGTCCGATGGGTTTTTTGGATGGTATGTCCCAAATGGGATGTACGTTGTCCGAGCCCAGTTGGATGGATATGAGTTTTCGCAAACAGAAACACTCATTGTCACAAATAACATTGTGAATCCTCACTTAGCTCTTGCCTTGATCACACAAGAACAACAGGAGGTTTCACAAGAACCAGTCATTGGTTCCACAACAGAAGAATTTTCTTTCGTATCTTCCGTTCAAGCAGCGCTGGGCGCGCCTCTTGAGAGTACACAGGAAATTCTGACCGTTATTCGAGAAACGCCAGGAGTACAAGAAACAGCAGAGATTTCTCTTCCTGCTCTTGCTCTTACAGCCACAGGCAGTCTTATCGTTCTTTCAGCTGTTTTTGATCTTCTCCCTCTCCTTCAATATTTTTTTACCGCGCCTATTCTCTTTTTTGGGCGTCTTCGAAGGAAGAGTTATGGAGTCGTCTACAACGGTATTGCAAAGACTCCGGTGGATTTGGCTGTTGTTCGTTTGTTTCAGACAACACTAGAAGATCTCACCCTTGGTAAACCTGGTCGGCTTATTCAAAGTCGAGTCACGGATAAGGGAGGTCGGTATTTTTTCCTGGTTCAGCCAGGAGTGTACCGTATTGGGGTCACCAAAAATGGATTTCAATTCCCTTCAGATTATTTGCACGGAACAAAGATAGATGGAGCGTATCTGGACGTCTATCATGGCGAACTGATTAACGTTACCTCTGATGATGCTGTCATTACAGCCAATATTCCTCTTGATCCGTCCCAAGCAGATAAATATCACACACCAACAACGATCGCTCGCAAAAATACCTTACGAAAGTTTCAACATGTCGTTGCTTTCTCTGGAGTATTCTCCTCTATTATTTTCGCGGTGATTCGTCCTAACGTTCTTTCTCTCTCAATGATTCTCATACAAGGAGTGATTTATCTTTTTGTTCGAAGATTAGCAACTCCTTATAAACCGATGAGTTGGGGAATTGTCTACGATAAAAAGACGGGTCGACCCTTATCTCAAGTGGTCGCACGTATTTTTGAGCCAAAGTACAACAAATTATTAGAAACACAGGTAACAGATTCCAGAGGACGTTATGCCTTTATGTTAGGTCCTAACCTGTATTACGCGGTCTTCCAAAAACCAGGATTCAAAAAAACAGAAATTAATCCCATTGATTATTCACATTCGGAAGAACCAAAGGGTTTCTCTGAAAAAGTTTCTCTGGAAACAGAGGACAGCTAGATCCATTTACACGGATTCATTCTATGCTTCATACATGGAGGAAATTATTAACCTTCGTGTCCTTGATCACGATCATGTTGGGCGGGGTTGTTGCCACGCAAGCTGCAGCTCCCCCCAATATTGTGACTTATCAAGGACGCGTTCTGAACACCAATGGTGTTCCGGTTTCGGATTCTTCCGTCAGTATGAAGTTCGCTCTTTACAATTCGCTTGCGGGGGGAACATGTCTTTGGTCTAACGATTCCTCTGATTGTTATACTAACACCCCCGCTTCTATTGTGGCTCGAAGTGTTACATTGACCTCAGGTTTATTTACAGAAAATCTTGGAGATACCACAAATTCTTATGCAGCGATTTCTGATACCGTTTTTGCTGATAACAACGGCGTGTATTTGGAAGTGATCATTGCAGGAGAAACATTAACTCCGCGTCGTCGTTTGACCGCCGCCCCCTATGCCTTGAATGCCCAACGGTTAGATGGGATTGATTCAACAGGATTTCTTGCCGCAAATGGCGATACTGCCACAGGTGAATATGATTTAAGTGGTGCTGAGCTTGTCGGCGCATCACCTCTTGTCTTTGAGGGCGGCTCAAACGATGGAAATACGGTTGCTTTTAGTTTTACTGATCCAAGCGCGGATCGTACGATTACTTTTCAAAATGCGTCCGGAACCGTTGCGTTTACCAGTGATATCACTTCCAGCCAATGGGAAACGGGCGTCAATGGCATTTTTGAAGATGATGCCGCAATCATTGTGGGAATAGACACGGGTTTTACTTATAGCAGCGCAGGTGTAGGAGATATGCGTATTGCTGATGAATTGGAAGTTCTGGGCGACGGATTTATAGATAACGATTTAGTGATTGGTGCTTCTACTTCATCCACAGAAACGCTTGCGCACCCAACATTTGCTCTTGGGGGTGATGATTTATTTGTTGCCGGAACATTGGGTGTAGAAGGAATGGTCTATTCCGATGGCGGTTTTACTGCTGGAACAGATACCGCTTTTGGTTCGGGAGCTGTTACAACAACAGGGACGACAGATCTTCTCTTGACGATTGCAGGAGGAGATTTGGCGTTCGCTCAAGCTACGACCATTGGTGACGGCGGTGATGCTTTAGTTGTTAATTCCTCCGACTGGGACATTTCCGCTACCGGAGACCTCAGCGGTATCGGCACGTTGGTCTCAGATGGCATTGCCACCTTCTCCGCTAACCTCAACGCCAATGGAGGGATGGACGTGGACGATGCATTTGTG
>LBWG01000009.1:44466-45766 GCA_000993535.1 Candidatus Uhrbacteria bacterium GW2011_GWF2_39_13
TACTGTTGATTTTGATTCTTTGATTGATGCCTCAGCAGGAGTCGTCCAAGGAGCCAGTCCTCTGGTGTTTGAAGGTTTAACCGCAAATGATTTTGAAACGTCATTTGCGATTACCGATCCAACCGCAGACAACACTATTACCTTTCAAAATACCTCTGGAACCGTTGCGTTCTTAAGTGATATTGGGGGTGGAGGAAGTCTTTTTACCGATGACGGAACGGTTACTTATTTGACGTCTACCACGGACGATCTTGCCATTGGCGCAGCGACTCTTGTCGCCCCTTTCTCTGTAGACGTTGATACCAATATCCTGCGAGTAGGAGACGGAACCAGTGATGTGAATGATCCTACCATTACCTTCTATGCGTCGGACGCGACTGATAGCGGAAGTATCTCTTTTGTGGATGCAGACGACTTTCTTTTTACTGGCGGTGATCTTACCTTTGCTCAAAATACTATTATTGGAGATGGTGGAGATACACTCGCTTTAGATTCCTCTGACTGGGACATCAATGCCACAGGTGACCTCAGCGGTATCGGCACGTTGGTCTCAGATGGCATTGCCACTTTCTCCGCTAACCTCAACGCTAATGGCGGGTTGGATGTGGATGATGCATTTGTGGTCGCAGACGGTGGAGTATTAACCACTTCTGCTGCTGCTAATTTTGATAACACAGCAGATTTTGATGGAAACGTTCTTGTTTCTGATACGGATGTCGCTTTTGATGGAGTTTCCACAACCTTTACAACAACGGGTGCTTTTACTCTTACTCCCGGAGGAGCGGTTGTGCTTGGAGATGGTGTAGACACCATGCAAGTGAACACATCTGATTGGGATGTTTCTATCACAGGAGATCTTACAGGAATCGGATCACTTACCATGGACGGAGTTTTTTCAGGAGCAACAAGTATTGCGACCACGGGTGACCTTACGGTTTCAGGAGGAGATATCACGGGTTCAAACGGTGAAATTTTTGACATTGGAACAACCAACTCTCAATTTGTCATGGAAATCAACACAGATTCTACAGCTACTCTGACGGTTTCCGATATAACCGACGCTAATACTCCTTTTACAATTTCTGCGGCTGGAACAGGAACTCTTACTCTTTCTTCAGCAGGAGCAGGATCTGTTGCTGTTGGTGATGGCGCAGACACGGTTTCTATTGATTCCTCCGACTGGGACATTTCCGCCACAGGTGACCTCAGCGGTATCGGCACGTTGGTCTCAGATGGCATTGCCACCTTCTCCGCTAACCTCAACGCCAATGGAGGGATGGACGTGGACGATGCATTTGTG
>LBWG01000009.1:45799-82654 GCA_000993535.1 Candidatus Uhrbacteria bacterium GW2011_GWF2_39_13
TACTGTTGATTTTGATTCTTTGATTGATGCCTCAGCAGGAGTCGTCCAAGGAGCCAGTCCTCTGGTGTTTGAAGGTTTAACCGCAAATGATTTTGAAACAACTTTTGCAATAACTGATCCCACCGCAGATAACATCATTACCTTTCAAAATGGAACAGGAACGGTGGCATTTTTAACGGACGTTGTTGGGGGAAGCAGTCTTTTCACCGATGGCGGAACCGTTTCCTACCTCACATCCACCACAGATGATCTTGCCGTTGGTGGAACAGCTCTTGCTTCTCCTTTTTCTGTGGATGTAGACATCAACACTTTGCGAATTGGCGATGGAGCGAATGATGTAAACAATCCAACTGTCACGTTTTATGCATCTGATGCAACGGACAGCGGATCTCTTTCTTATCTTGACACGGATGGGTGGTTTTTTAGCGGGGGTGATGTTTATGTTGGAAATGACAGCGAGTCCATAAGTTCAACGGAATTTTCTTTGAGTGGAAATGATGTGTATTTAGAAGATTCTCTTGGAGTTAATGGAACCATTTATGGCGATGATGGTTTGAAGATTCTTGGAGAATTCAACCAGAATATCGATATTTTAAACGCGGGTAGCACTATTACCACCGGTATTACCGGAATGTTTAAATCCACTTTTACAGGTGCGCTCTCCGCTGCCAGACAGGATACGGGTCTTTATACAACGGCTCAATCAGACGTTAGTGTCACAACGCAGGATTATACATTCGTCGGAGATTACGTCCGAGCAAAATGGGATCCTGGTGCCCCAGGAATTACGCCGACTGGAAGCGTAAATATCTATGGACGTCTGACGGATTTTACTACGGGAAATATTACTAATTTAGATAATCTCATTGGTCACCGATTCTCCATTGGAGAAGGAAATTCCATCAATGATACAACTATTTCAAATGCGGGATTTATTGATGGAAGATTTATACCAGGGTCTGGAACAGCGATTACAAATTTTAAAGGCATTTATCTTTCCGCAGATGATAATTCTGGAGCTGGAACCATCAATGATGCCAGGGGTCTTGATGTGAGTTTTACAGATGCCGGAGCCGCGAGTTTTACTTCCGCTTATGGAATTTACGTGAGTGAAGTGCAGGCCACGAATGCCTACGGGGTTTATGTTGCGAGTGTTACAGGAAGTTCAAATGATTATTCGGTTTATACAGCAGATAATGCTGGGAATGCGGCCTTTTTAGATAATGTTTTTGTTGGTGCCACCTCTGAAGATATTACGGATGGCGTTTTTACCGTAGGCGGTGATGACTTTTTTGTCAGTGGTCAACTTGGAGTATCAGATCTCATGCGCCTTGAGGCAAGTTTTGCTGGTTTTTCTGGCGGATTTTTTAATGATGGAGGACTGGATGATCGACAAGGGGTTTATATACAAGGCTGTTTGGATACCAGTCCAACCACTGCTTGTAATTTTCTTGAATTACGAGATGGAGATGGAACGGTGATCGGAGCTATTGAAGGAAATGGAGCCGGTGGAGTCACGAACTCCTCTGCGGGTTCTGACTACGCCGAGTTATTTCCAGGAGTACTCGCGCATTTTTCACAAGGAGACATTCTCGCACTGGACGAAGAAGGAAATGTGACCCTTGCCACACAAACAAATGATTTGATTGGAGCTTATTCTGTGTCTCCAAACGTGTTGGGAAACTGGGTTGAAGGATGGGAAACCATTGGAAACGCAGTTCCGGTGGCATTGCTCGGACAAGTCCCTGTTCAGGTAAATGATGAAGGAGGTTCCATTACGATAGGAGATTATTTGACCCTTTCCTCTGTACCAGGAGTAGCGAAAAAAGCGACAGGGGTTGGATTTATGTTGGGCCGCGCTTTGGCCTCACACTCCAGCGGAAACGGAACCATTTTAGTTTTTATTGAACCAACCTGGCAGGCGTTGGATCTTGTCATGGATTCAAATGGAACAACAGAATTACGAGATGATGTGCGAGTTGTTTCTCCACAAGAGGCAACCCAGCAAGTACCTATTGTGAATTCTCCATCTATTTCTTTGAGAGGTTCTGTCTGGAATGAGTCCGTCGCTCAAGCGCTTGAAATGAAAATGAAAACGGTTGTGCAAGATCCTCAAACCTATCGACTTTCTGTTAGTAATACTGCTGAGAGTGAAGTAGCTTATGTGACCAACGAAGGTCTGATGCGTATCGCCGGAGATATGATTATTGGTGGAAGAATTTATCCATCTGATCGCGGAGTACCTCAGACAGAGAAATATATTTATTACGATGGATCCGAGGGTTCAGGCGGAGATTTCATGCGCACCAATGCCAAAGGTTGGTCAACCGGGTCTTATGATTTCGCTGAGATGTTTTTTTCCAATGAGACGTTGAAAGCCGGTGAAGTGGTGGTTTTTGATAAAGCAGGCGTTGGTGGACAGGTTCATCGCTCCACTGGTCTGGAGGGTGAACAACTCGCTGGTATCGTTTCTACACGTCCTGGATTTTTGGCTGGCGAAAATAATAAAGACAACTATCCAATCGCTCTTGCAGGACGCGTACCTACGCGGGTAAATCTCCAAGGAGGGGCTATTGCGGTAGGAGATCCTTTGGCTGCTTCAACCGAGATTGGTGTAGCGACAAAAGCGACAAAGCCAGGTTCTATTATTGGGTATGCTTTGGAAGCCTATGACGGAAGAGGCGATGGTCTTATGTTAACGTTTGTGAATATGAGTTATTGGGGGGGCGCAGCAATACCACAGACACAAAATACGGCTTCTCAAGTCTCTACCCAAAGAACCGAGTTTACGAATTTGAATGTGACAGGAGATATTTCAATGAATGGTTATGCGATGCTCAATGTAGGACGATTGGTAGGATTTGCTGACACCTGGTCGATTGAATCTGACGGAACGATTCAAACTCAGGGGCTTATCAAAAATACCATTGCTTCACATCAAGGAGAGATGGTTGAAACCATTGCCGTTGTCTCACCTGAGGCAATTATTACTCTTTCCGGAACAGCAGAATTGGTTCAAGGAGAAATCGAGGTGAGGTTTGAGGATGTGGCGCCTGAATATAACGATGTTATTAGTGCCACAGCTGCAATTCGCGTGGTGGTAACTCCAGATGGTCCTGTTTCTTTGTATGTTTCTGAAAAAGATCAAAATCATTTCGTTGTGAAGAGGTTTGCCGGAGAAGAGGATAGTTCCTTTGATTGGATTGTGACCGCTTATCGACGAGGATATGAACCGGTAGAGGAAGAACAACCAGAGGAAACGATCGAGGTTCAGACAACTCAATCCGAACCGTCTCAAGAGAATCAGTCAGGGGATGAAATATCAGAATCAGAAGAATCAGTACAAATCGTAGAGGAACAAGTTACAGAAGAATCACAGACACAAGAAGTCTCTCAGGAAGAGGAAGAGATGACACAGAAGACAGAAGATCCTTCAACACCAGAGACATCAGTGATCCAAGAGGAAGTCGTGATCACTCCTTAACATCTTATCGAGCCATTCCTCCTTTCTTCTTGAAAGGAAGGAGGTGCTGGCCTGTTCATAAGGCTTACAATCAAAGAGTAAAAAGCGTACGCACCCCACACGTACGCTTTTTACGTTATAATAAAGGTGTATGACTTTTGTTTCTTCCAAACAGCTTCAATCTTTGACACGCACGTTGGTGTATTTGCTCATTTTTTTTCTGCCGTTATTTTTTCTACCCTTTACTCTTGACCCTTTAGAATTTAATAAGCAGACTCTTTTGTTGGTTTTGACGTTTGTTGCTGCTTTAAGCTGGTTTGGATCCATGCTGCTTGATCGTCGCATTGAACTCAAGCGGGGTCTCATCAATGTTCTTCCATTTTTTTTGATCTCAGCGGTTTTCTTTCCTGCTTTGTATTCTGTTGCCCCTTACGTTTCCTGGGTTGGATCGCATCGACAAGAATATACAAGCGTTTTAACTGTTGTGGCGTGTGCTCTGTTGTTTTACATCATGGCTAATGTATTTACACAGCGCAGTGCTCATCGCGTAGCCCATGCGGTTTGGTCACTTTCCACGTTTCTTACGGGTATTATTGGTGTATGTTCACTTTTTGGAGTGTTTCTTTTTCCTTTTGATTTTGCACACATAAAAGGATTTAACACCGTTGGTACTCTTTCAAGTCTTACTATTTATTTGACAGTTACCACGATTTTTTTGTGTGCCGTCTGGATGTCGCATCGCAAAGGAGACTCGATCATGCACGATGGGGCTTTAGGTTTTTTTGAGCGTTTCTTGATGGGAGGAGTTTTTTTTCTTACATTTTTTTTCCAGTTGGTGATTGATGATTCACGTCTTTGGGTGGTCTTCATTGCCGGCTTGGTTATTCTTTTGACTCTAAGTTGTTTTCGAATCCAAGATTTTTCAAACAGAATACGATTATGGTGGCCTGTTTTTTTTCTTGCGGTCAGTTTCATTTTTTGGTTAGGGTTCCCCAAACTTCTTCCTGTTGAGATCCCTCTGGAAGTGTTGCCAAGCCATGCATCTTCAAGTGTAATTATTCAACGTACGTTTGAGATGTATTCCTCTTCTTATGGTTCAGGTCCGGGAACGTATTTGTTTGATCACAATCAATTTCGAGGATTAGATTTGAATAAAACATTTTGGAATGTCCATTTTGATCGCGCTTCTTCGCACATCATGACGCTTATTCCCACAGTGGGTATATTGGGAATGTTTTTTTTAGCAATCTTTGTTTTGTTTTTATTCGTTCGTTCCTTTCATCAGGTGGTTTATCCAAAAACACGAGCACAATGGTTGGAGAGTTTTATCCATAGCTGTCCTTGGTTCACTCTTCTTGTCAGTGCTGCTTTGGCTCCTTGGGATATGACCCTTACGGTAAGCTTTTTTCTTTTTTCTGGATTTCTTGCTTCGCAAGTTATTCAAGAGACAAAGGTATCTACGTCGCGTTCTACTCCTGTTTTGTCCTTTATGATTTCCTTCCTTTTTTTTCTTTGCGTCGTCTTTTTTTTCAGTGGTCTTTTTTTTACCGTTCAGCGCTATGCGGCTGATGTGGCTTTCACCAAAGCCATTCGACTGGATCGAGAAAAGGGAACATTAGAAGATATCGTGATATCACTGGAACGTGCGGCAACACTCAATCGATTTCATGATGCATATTATCGAAGTCTTGCAGAGGCACTTTTGTTGCGTGTGAATGAACAAATAGGAACGGTTGATTCTGTAAATTCCCTCAACAGTGAATCGAGTCAATATATACAGTCACTGATTGTGGCTTGTGTGAATGCGACCGTTCGCGCAACAGAGCTCTCACCTTCGCAAGTATTGAATTGGGTGAGTCGAGGATCAATCTATCGAGAGCTCATTCCTTTGATGAGTGACGCAACAGATTTTGCTTTGAGTGCGTATCAAAAAGCTGTGCAGCTTGAACCCCAAAATCCCGAGTATTGGACTCAACTTGGAATGACCTATCTTGTCGCGGCTTCACATGTACAACCATTGCTTGGTTCGCAAGACCAATCTCTGGCGGCTCAATCACAACAGACGTATCAGCAGTTTGTTCTTGGAGCAGAATCTTCGTTTATTGAAGCGATTAAACGAAAAGTAGATTATGCTCCTGCTCATTTTCAATTGGCTCTTACCTATCAACGGCAGAATCGTCTTGATGACGCTATTGGCAAAATGGAAAGTGTGACCACGTATAACCCATTGGATGTAGGTGTTCATTTTCAACTGGCTTTGCTCTATCTCAATCGCGCAGGAGAAGGAGATCTTGAGCGAGCACAAAAATCGTTGGAATATACGATTCAATTAGCACCAAGTTACAGCAATGCTCATTGGTATCTGGCTTCTATCTACGAACACCAAGATAAAATGGCTCAAGCTGTAAAGGAAATAGAAGTGGTTTTATCTTTGAATCCAGATAATCCTGTGGTGCAGGTTCGTCTGGAAAATCTATCGATGGGACGAGTTGGTGAGCAATGGTCTGAAACACTTGAGCCTTTAGATCTTTGAATGACAAAAGAATGTTCATTAACAATAAGTTTGGATTGGTCATTCTCAACATAGAGGGACTCTTGTCAAAAATATTTTTTTCTTTATAATGACGAGTCGCTCATTTGCGATTGAAAGTTTCCAAGATAAGCTAAACACAATGAAATGAGGTGAAACATGAGAGTCAGGATTCAAGGAATTTTTTTGTTTTTGTTTGTTGTCTCTTGTAAGGGAGATACACAGACGAGAGACTTTCCAACACCACAATCTGTAGATGATACACCTACAGCAGTCGAATCTTCTCCAACTCCTGTTTATGAGCCAACAGTCACACCTCTCACTCCTACTCCCACTTCCACACCCACACCCACACCTTCACCTACGCTCACTCCCACTCCAACACCGACACCAACTCCCATACCTTTTCAAACACCCGAAGAGCCAGAAGAATGGAGATGGTCCGAATGTCCCCCTCATTGGTTCCTTATTGATGCAATGACCATCGATGTAGGGGCTCCTCCAGAAGTGTACGAGCAACTCAATGAACAGGGTTATATGGTCAGTCGAGTTCCTCTTTATGAGACAACGGTAGAAGCATTCTGTATCTCACCTTTTCCATATCCAGGGTTTTCAGGGAGTCAATGGAATCCGGGTTTGAACCTGGCTCAAGCCGGGGAGCTCGATGTCGAACTTTGGGAGTATAATCTGCGTCTTGCCACAGGGTCTGAATACCTGGTGGCAGTGGCCACTTCTGAGAATCATCGTTGGCCTCAGAATGTGGGGTCTTGGCAGGAAGCTCACTGTGACGATGATCCATATAATCCAGAACCTATGGGAAGCCATCCGGATTGCATGAGTGTCTGGGGACCTGGAGCCCTCCTTACTTACGCATTTTGGGTGAGGACTGATGAAACCCTAGAAAAAACTTTACTCAATACCACGACGGGGGCATGGCAAACAGTAAAGGACTACATTGTCATGGGTGGTATGCCAACGTCTTGGAACGCTTATTATGGTGATGATCACTGGGGAGCTCATGGTCATGGGGATGAAGAAGCCTATATGGATGATAAAGCTGGTTTCCTTGTATCCCAGCCGTGGGGAATAACACCGGAATATTGGGAGGCTTTTGAGAAGACTGTATCCCAATCAACTCAACGGTATTCTACGGTTCAGAAAAGAAAAATTCACGAGCGACCCTCGTGGATGCGTGCTCAACGCTGATTGTCTATCAGCGTTTTTTTATTGGTTCATTCTTCAGTAGGTTTGTTGCTTTCACGGAAGAAATCTTGTATCCTTTTGAGCACTACGGGCCGTTAGCGCAGTTGGTAGCGCGTTTCCATGGCATGGAAAAGGTCATCGGTTCGAATCCGATACGGTCCACCATCCCACTTCGCCCTTTGGGCTACGTTGGGGATAGATCCCGTTTTTATAGAAATCAACACTTCAGGATAAAAAACGTTTATGGCGAAGGGGGATGCCCCTAACGAAGCTGGAACGAAGTGGAAGCGAAGTGGGGCGCACACGCAAGTGTGTTTTTTTGTTACCATTCCTTGTGTATGACTACCGTTTATATTCTTCAAAGCGAAGTTGATCATCGGTATTATTATGGAATGACGGATCAGTTGATGGAAGATCGACTTAAAGAGCATAATCAAGGAAAATCTTTTCACACGAAAAAATTTTGTCCTTGGATCATTATTTGGTTTGCAACGTTTTCTTCTAAAGAAAAAGCCTTGGCATTTGAAAGATATTTAAAAACGCCTTCAGGACACGCTTTTTCTCGCAAACGCCTCATCTAAAAAAACTCGAGCTTGCCCCTCGAGTTTTTTGTTTCCCCAGTTCTTTCTAGGTTGTCTTGAGAGAGGGGAATGCATACAATACAATCAAGTTTTACCAGTCTATTATGACCATGCAAAAAACAATCGGAGCCAAAATTAAAGCGTGGAGAGCTATAAAGGATTTGACCCAAGATGAATTGGCCAAGAAGGCTGATTTGCCCTATCCAACGCTTGTTAAAATAGAATCGGATGCCGTTCAAAATCCGTCGATTGATACGGTTACGAAGATTGCGGCAGGATTTGGAATTACAGTTGATGACTTAATAAAATGATATTTCATAAATATGCTAAAAACTACTTTCAACAAAACCATTCAAGAACTAGAGGCAAACGCCATATTTTGGTGGCCAGATTTTTTAGCTGAACTTGAAGGAAATGCAAGTATAATTCCATTGCTAATCAAAACGCAGGACAAATTTTTGTCACTTCTCGATCTTTCAGACAAAAATCCATATAAGATTTTTGAACTGATCAAAAGCTCGGATTTCCCAGCCAATCTGTTCTTAAAACATTTGGTAGTTTTGACAGACTTTGGTGGTGAGCAAATCCAACGCCTAAACAAACAACTTCCCTCAGTCTTTGAAAAAAAGAAAGGTAAATTCTTTTTCACATTTACCTGGAAAGAACAAAATTACGATTATTATTTCAAAAAACTGCCAATAGCAGGAAACCTAGATAACAAAAAACTTGGTATAGACGGAAAAAGTATTACTAAAGAACAAGCTTTAGATCAATTAAAGGAGGATTTAATCTCAATCCTTTTGTTTGGTGCAAATTCGATCAATGAAACAACTGCAAGCAATCTTGCAAAATGCGAGATTGGCAATTTGCTAGGACAAAAGGAAGTTTTAGAAAAATACGTGAAGGAAAAGTACATCTGGGTCAGTAGAATTACTGGAGGTGCACAAGCTAATACACTCGGTCAGGTCGCTCAAACATATATTGTTGATTATTTGAAATCAAGACTAGACAAAAGCTTTTCGGTAAACCGTAACGGTTCAGTCAAAGTAGCAGGGAGTAAGAAAAATATCCCTTTCGATATTGTTGTTAAAAAAGGTAATAAAACTGTTGGTGTTGAGGTGACTTTCCAAGTCACAACCAATAGTACTATCGAACGAAAATCAGGACAGGCAAAAGCACGACGTGATTTGATGCACAAAGCTGGAAATTTTGTTGCGTACATTATTGACGGTGCAGGAAATTTTCAAAGAAAAAGTGCCATTTCGACAATATGCAACTACAGTGATTGTACAGTGGCTTATTCACAAAAAGAATTTGATGCTTTGGTGAAATTTATTAAAGAAAAGCTATGAAATTAACATTTATTGACCTTTTCGCTGGTACTGGTGGAATAAGAATTGGATTTGAGGAAGCATGCCGCAAATTCGGTATTGAAACCGAGTGTATTTTAAGTTCTGAAATTGACAAAAAGGCATGTGAAACTTACGAAATTAACTTTGGAGAAAAACCGCAGGGCGACATACGAGACATTAAAAAAATAAAACAATTTGACGTACTGCTTGGTGGCTTTCCCTGTCAGCCATTTTCATATGCAGGTAAACAAAAAGGATTTGGCGATACGAGAGGCACGCTTTTTTTTGAAATTGAAAGAATATTGAAGGATCATAAGCCAAAGTTTTTTCTACTAGAAAATGTTCGGGGGCTAACAACTCATGATAATGGACGAACATTTGCAACAATCATTCAAGCTTTGGAAAAATTAAGATATGGGGTTAATTATTTATTACTCAATAGTTCAAATTTTGGTGTGCCTCAAAATAGAGTAAGAGTCTACATTGTTGGCCAGCTCAATGAAAAACCAATTTTAACCATAAATTCAGACCGTGGAGCAACAGATAGCCACAAATTTAAAAATTTATTCTCACAAAAATCACTTTTTGGCCACAATGAATTTAAAGTTGTTGGAGATATTTTAGACCAAAAAGTTGATAGCAAATATTTATGCTCCAAAGATTTTGTAAGTAGGTTGAAAAAAGTAGTTGGCAATAATTTTTCAAAGCTTAATGGTACTAGGCTCATTGACTACAGGAATGGAGATTCTATTCATTCATGGGAATTGGGAATTAAAGGTGAATGTAGCAAGGATGAAATAGAGTTTATGAATCAGCTTGTTAAGAATAGAAGGAAAAAAATATTTGGAACACATCAAGACGGGAAACGCCTCAATTTAGAACAAATTAAAACATTTGTTAAAATCCCAAAAATCGAAGCAGTTATAAAATCTTTAGAAGAAAAGGGCTACATTAAGCAAGTGGACGGCAAATACAATCCTGTAGCCGGGAACATGTCATTTGAGGTTTTTAAATTTCTGGATCCAAATAGTATTTCCGTCACACTTGTTTCAAGTGACGCACATAAATTAGGTGTGGTGGTCAATAATCAACCAAGAAGAATTTCACCAAGAGAAGCGGCAAGAATTCAGGGTTTCCCTGAAAGTTTTAAAATCCATCCAGATGATTCTGCTGCATACCATCAGTTTGGAAATGCAGTAGCGGTTCCAGTTATTGAAGCTGTTATTGAAAATTACCTAACAAATAATTTCTTAAACAATACACCAAGATCACAGGTATCAATTAGCTCGAATAAATTAAAACCAGTTAAGTCCAAAGAATTATTAACGGTATTAAATAATTAATATGAATGAAATTATATGCCCACATTGTAAAAAAACTTTCAAAGTTGATGAGACAGGCTTTGCAGATATACTTAAACAAGTTCGTGACCATCAGTTTGAGAAAGAATTGCACGAGCGTTTAGATATGGCTGAAAAAGACAAAGCGAACGCCGTTAAACTCGCTGAGGTAAATACTAAAAATGTGCTTCAAGAAGATTTGGCAAGAAAGGATAAGGAATTTGCTGAACTTTTGGCCAAGAAGGAGCTGAAAATTGCCGAAATGGAATCAAAAATCAGTAACTCGGAGCTTCAGAAGAAACTTGCCGTCACTGAGGCCGTCAATAAAATTGAGAAAGAGCGTGAAGAACTAACAAGTGAACTGAAAAGAAAAGAGACTGAAAAGCAATTACTTGAGAAGTCATTAAACGAGAGGTTTTCTACTGAACTCAAGTCCAAGGATGACATCATCAAGATGAAAGACGAAGAGATTGTTTTTCGTAAAGACATGAAATTAAAACTCAGCACCAAGATGGTCGGAGAAACCCTAGAGCAGCATTGTGAATTTGAATTTAATAAACTTAGGGCTACAGCGTTCCCAACTGCTTACTTTGAAAAAGATAATGATTCCAAGTCTGGTAGCAAGGGCGATTATATTTATCGCGAAACCGACGAAGCTGGTATTGAAATCATTTCAATTATGTTTGAAATGAAAAATGAAGGGGATGAAACAGCAACAAAGAAAAAAAATGAGGACTTTTTACGCGAACTTGATAAAGATCGCATTGAAAAGAAATGTGAATATGCTGTTCTTGTTACGCTCTTGGAAGCTGAAAATGAATTATTCAATACTGGCATTGTTGATTTTTCTCATAAGCATTCCAAGATGTATGTGATTCGTCCTCAATTTTTTATTCCAATAATCACGCTTCTTCGTAATGCAGCCATGAACTCTCTCAAGTATAAAGCGGAACTGGCATTGGTTAAGAGTCAAAATATCGATATTACAAACTTTGAAGATAACATCAACCAATTCAAGGAAGGATTTGCAAAAAATTATGAATTGGCAAGCCGTAAATTTAAAACCGCTATTGAAGAAATAGACAAAACTATAGATCACCTACAAAAAACCAAAGACGCCTTATTGTCATCGGAGAATAATCTACGTCTAGCCAATAATAAGGCAGAAGATTTGACTATCAAAAGACTTACGTGTGGGAATCCGACAATGACGACTAAATTTGATGAACTTACTGACGAAGAGGCATAGACTTATTTACCTCTTCCACAAACTCTTCCACCATAGCCGCATTATCCTTCAACCAAATGTACCAAAACAAGAATAATTCCTCGGAAAGCCGCCAATACACCCTAAGCCATACCTCCATTTCCGAGTCCAAAATGTTTGAATTTCGCTTTGAATCAGCCTTTTCCTCTTTCGGTTTATGTTCCAAATATTCCTCAACAGTCATCTTTTTCTTTACCAACCTTTTGGTTTCCGGTTCCAATCGTGTCAATGCCCCTAACGAAGCTGAAACGAAGTGGAAGCGAAGTGGGGCGCACACGTAAGTGTGTTTTTTTGTTACCATTCCTAGCTTTAGCAAAGAGGGGCGAATGTAGATTCCTGTGGAGCTATGGCTGGCACAGCCAACAATATGTATTTTGTCAGGGACATCTCTCCAAAACGCATATCGACATAGACGTTTACTCACGCTATACTCGCTTGGATTTAAGATTTCTTTTCTTATTATTTTATGCTTCAAGTTGGTATTGTTGGACTTCCAAATGTGGGTAAATCCACCCTTTTTAAAACACTCACCAAAAAACAGGTGGATTGTGCTAATTTTCCTTTTTGTACGATTGAGCCAAACGTGGGTGTTGTGGAGGTTCCAGATATCCGCATTAAAAAACTAGCGGAGATTTCTCAATCTCAAAAATTGATTCCAACAGCTATTGAGTTTGTAGACATTGCAGGGTTAGTAAAAGGGGCTCATAAAGGAGAAGGTCTTGGAAATAAATTTCTTGCTAATATTCGGGAGGTCGACATGATCGTTCATGTGGTACGCGCGTTTGAAGATGAGAACGTCCATCATGTGGAAGGGAATATCGATCCCTCTCGTGATGTAGAAACGATCGAAATAGAATTAGCCATGGCTGATATTGGAACCGTGGAAAGACGATTAGAATCCGTGCGAGGCAAAATGAAATCAGGAAAGAATAAGGATCTTGAACTGGAGGAATCCGCTTTGGTCAAATGGTTTGTTTTGCTCGAGCAAGGGAAAATGGCTCATTGGGCGCAGCTTACAGAAGATGAGACAAAGATCGTAAAAGATGTCGCGTTGCTTACGAACAAACCGATTTTGTATGTCGTGAACGTAGATGAACAAACGGCTGCCGATTCCAATTGGAAAAGTCCATTAGGACCTGGTCGTCTTGCCATTCCTGTGAGCATCAAAGTGGAATCAGAGATCGTTGAAATGCCTGTCGAGGATCAGCAACTCTTTTTGGAAGAGTTGGGGCTTAAGCAATCAGGATTAGATCGACTTATTGCCAAGTGTTATGAGTTATTAAATCTCATTACCTATTTTACTACTGGAGAAAAAGAAACACGTGCGTGGACGATTGAACAAGGGACCAAAGCTCCACAAGCAGCAGGGGTGATCCACACAGATTTTGAAAAAGGATTTATTCGTGCGGAGGTGATTTCTTACGAAGATTTTATTGCTGGTGGCGGGGAAGCTGGGGCACGCGAATCTGGCAAATTGCGCGTGGAAGGAAAAGAATATGTGATGCAGGATGCAGATGTGTGTCACTTTCGTGTGAGTTCATAAAAAAACGAGCCAATTTTTTTCTGGCTCGTTTTTTTTTATACTTTTACTCGTTTTGCTTTTTTGCTGGATTGTTCAATGGTTTTCTTGGCGTCTTCTAACGGAGATGTTTGTTGCGGATTGATTTCAATGCGACCATCCTTTGTCCGTTCTAGCTTGATGTTTCTAACCCCGACTCCTTGGCGAGTGCGACCGGGATTTTTTTCAAGAGCTTCCATGAGCCGAAGATCGTGCGTGGAAAGGATCACGGCTCCTGGAAAGTTTCGGATAGCTTCCACGACTTTTAACATAGTGTTTTCATCCATATGATTGGAAGGTTCATCCAAAACAAGAGTGTCTGTTCCTTCGATAATGCTTGCAGCAGCAAACCACAAAAGCCGTTGTTCTCCTCCACTAAATTCTGAAAAGGGTTTCTGAAGGATATTTCTGCTGATGCGTGCGAATCCTAGACGTTGAAGTTCTTTTTGAAAACGGTTTGAATCCACGTCAGTGTGTGGGTTGCAGTGCTGTTTCACCCAATGAAAGAAATCTGTGACATCTCCCGTGATCACTTCTTTTGGCCACAGTTGTGGCATGTAGGCTGTTTGAACACGTTCGCTTCTATGTACGATTTTGCTGTGCGGGTTAGCAAATTGTTCCATGAGGCGTGTTTTTCCTGTTCCATTTTGTCCAGATAAAACCGTAATATCTCTTGCTGAAATAGAAGGAAGCGTTGCTTTTTTAATAGGAGAATTTGGAATCGTAGTGTTTTCTTCTCCTTCAAAAATCGAACCTGTTAGAGGTTTTGTTGGTGTCTTTTCCCAGGTAATAGGTTCTTTCATGACTTCTTTTGATGCTTCTCTTTTTTTGTATGCTTTATAAGCTGATGTGGATTGAATAACACTTCTTTCTCCATTTTTTACATTTATTTCTAATGTATTTTCTCCAACCATTTCTAAGAACCACTCCACATGGCTCACGTTCACGATAGCGACTCCAGCGCGCTTATAGGAATCAAAGAGTCCTGTGAGTTTGGCGATACTTTCCAGATCCAGATGGTTTGTTGGCTCATCGAGTAATAAAACATCTGGTTCGCTCGCCAAGACCATCAACAGAGAGAGTTTTGTACGTTCTCCTCCAGAGAGTTCACGTACTTTACGGTCAAGAAAAAGATCAACGTCAAATAGTTTAACAACCTGGCTCAGGAGTGTTTCGATACGTGTTTTTGCTGCTTCATTTTTTTCATTCGTATCTGGATTCGTGTTTTCCCAATCTTCCCAATCAACCGGGAACTGACTGATGAAAAAATCTTTGACGTGCTCCAAGACTTCTTTTGTCGAAACATCTTTTACTTCCTGGAGGAGTTCTTCCTGATCCAGACGTGACACACGCAGCGTTTCTTTTCCGTGGACTCCTTCACTATAGCCGTGGGATCCTGAATCAAAATCCGCATTTCTGCGTCTCATAATCGCGTCCAACAATGTGCTTTTTCCTGCTCCGTTTGGACCCACCAGCACCATCATCTTTCCTTTTTCAATGGTTAGTTTTGGTATATGCAGCGGAGGATCACAACGGTGGATAGAGGATTCAACAGCTGCGACAGGATTTGCGCCTACACTGGCTCGATGTTTTTCGTCACCAGACCAGAGTGGCTTGATATCGACTACATGGCTTTCAAGACATCGTTGGATTTTTTCTTTGGTTGTTTCTTTTTCACGACCCTCTTGTTTTGCAAAAGATAATCCTGGAAATTCAGGAAAATGAGGTTGGATGTTCATAATATGATTAGTGAGATAATAAAACAATATCTCGTGCTACAAATTGATTTGGACGAAAATAGAGGTGTTGTTCCAGAATAGTATAACCCAAAGAAGTTAGAAGATCATTGATGGGAAGTCTGTACCATGTGATGTCTTGTTGTCTGAAAGCAGGGAAGGCGATAACGGCTTTGCCTGATGGTTTGAGAATCCCCTTGAGGGCAGAAAAGGAAGCATGAAAAAGAGGGAGAAGTTCTTGTTCTAAACGCTGTCCTTCCTGGCTATTTATGGTTTTGGTCCTCGGGTTGCCTAGAAACACTTCTGTCACAATGGCATCTACAGGATTTGGATACAGTTTAGCAAGATCAGCCGCGGAAGTTGTATAGAGACTCAGATTTGGTTTTGGTAGTTGGAACTCCTCGATCAGCCAATCCATATTTATTTGCGTGTCGTCTATAGCTTTTTGCCAGATATCACTTCCAATGACTTTTTTAAACCCCATAAGGATCGCTTCCATTAAAACTGTTCCTGAACCGCAAAAAGGATCAAGGATGGTTGATTCTTTTGGATCAACACCTGACAGGTTGATCATCATACGAGCCAGTTTTGGCGGAAGCATGCCGTTTTTGGCGTTTCTTCGTGGGCGTCCAAAATCACGTTTAGACCAGGTTTTAAATGGTTGAATGGAAGAGGTCTGACCGATAAAGATTCCGCGTTTGGACACAAAAAGCGTAAATTCGCCTCCTGAGGTCAAAAGACCGTTTGTTTCAACAATCGCAGAAGACAGTCTAGGTTCTTTTCCTTTGACATAGCGGATAGGACGTCCTGTGAGCTTGAGCTGTTTTTTAATAGTCAAACCCAAGACGTCTAGTTGTTTTTCTAACTCTTTTGTTTTTTGAGGATTATCAAGATGATAAAGACTCAATCCAAAACTGATCTTATTTTTTCCTTCAATATTTACAATAAGATTAGTAATAAGGTCTGTGATTTTTTGAACATCCCATGTCTCAACACTTCCCACGATGCGACCAATCTTTATTACCCCTGCTAAGCGCTCTTGTAGAACATGTGGATCTTGGTTGATAGGTTTGTTTAATAAAAGAGTGGAAGATTGAAAGACAGGCTGGAAACTTGTCCCTAAAACGGCTTTGAGTTCACTGACAGACAGATTTGGATGAGATCCAAGGATAAAATACATCATAGGTTTAAGATATCGTTCTAAACAATATCGTCCCAAACATTGACGTTTTTGGCAAAGATGGCTAGGATGCGAAAGCTAATTATTAACTGTCCATGACCTCTTACAAAGAGGTTGTCCAGCTTAAACTGGACCAGTAATCCTATGAAAGGGTATGAACTCCTTTACATTGTAGGAACGCAGTACACTGACGAAGAAGTCGGTGGTATCCAAGAGACGATTGCAAAATTCTTGGGAGATTTGAAAGCAAAGGTTCTTCGCAATGAGAATCTTGGTAAAATTCGTCTTGCGTATCCTATTAAAAAAATCTCTCACGGGTCCTATATTCTTGTGCATTTTGACGCAAATTCTTCCATTGTTCAAGATTTCAATCGACGTCTTGGCTTGATGGATGAAGTGCTTCGACATACGCTTTTGACACGAGTTTCCGGGGCGCTTGAGAAGACGTTTGAAATCAGTTCTTACGTCCCTCCACTTTCTGAGGAATCTAAGCAGGAAAAAGAAACAAAACGTCCTTCTTTAAAAACATCTAAGAAATCAGTTCAAGCAGAACTGCCTTCACCACGTCCCGTTTCAATGGAAGAAAGTAGTATGAGTATGGAAGAACTTGATCAAAAACTTGATCAAATTTTGGAAGGCGATATTGCTAAAAATATTTAATACGACGCGATATGTATTCTCTCAATCGTGCGACCATTATCGGTAATCTGACACGAGAACCAGAAGTTCGACAGATTCCTTCGGGTCAGAGCGTGTGCTCTTTTGCCGTGGCGACCAATCGTTCTTGGGCATCTGCTGATGGTCAAAAGCAGGAAGCAAGTGAGTTTCACAACATCGTGGCTTGGGGTAAGCTTGCCGAGATTTGTGCACAATATCTTAATAAAGGTCGTAAGGTGTATATCGAAGGTCGATTGCAAACACGAGATTGGGAAGGGCAAGATGGAGTACGACGCTATCGTACAGAGATCGTTGCTGAGAACATGATCATTTTAGATCGTGCTCCAGGCGCAACTCCTTCTATAGGTGGTGGTTCAAAAGTTTTTACCCCACCCACTCCTCCTATGAAAGATGATCCAGCACCAAATCCTGACGATGAAATCAAGATTGAAGACATTCCATTTTAACCTCTATGGCAAACCAAACACCTATTATTCAACGAAAAAAGCAATGTTATTATTGTTTTAATAACATTCAGGACATTGACTACAAAGATGTGACGATCTTGCGTCGATTTCTTTCTTCATTCGCAAAAATTGTGGCACGCAAACGTTCAAAAGTGTGTATGACGCATCAACGTCAACTCACCAGCGCTATTAAGCGTGCTCGTATTATGGCTTTGTTGCCATTTGTTCAAAAATAGTTAGAAAGCGGGCATTAGCCCGCTTTTTGATATGAACCATCGTCTAAAACGTATTGCTCAAGAGCGCCAAGAAATGAACGAAAGAATTCGTTTGTTTTTTCGTGAACGCGGATATCTTGAGGTGGAAACACCTATTCTTGTTGCAAGTCCTGGAATGGAACCAAACCTTACTCCCTTTGAAACGGTTATTTTGGAACCAAACAGAAAGAAGCATCAGGCAGCCTTGATTACGAGCCCCGAGTATTCCATGAAAAAATTGTTAGGGAATGGATTTGAAAAAATATTTACGATCACAAAGGTGTTTCGCAATGAAGAATCATTAGGAGGAATGCATAACCCTGAGTTCACTATGTTGGAATGGTACCAGCAGGGAGCGGACTATCATGCCTGTATGGATGAAACGCAGGAGCTTTTACAAGTATTGGGATTTCAACATCCTATTGAACGCGTACGATTACGTGATTTATTTTTGGAGCGGGTTCAGATTGATTTAGATCATATAGACGAGAAAGGTCTTCAGGAGGTGTGTCAGACTCACGGGATTATTTGGGATCATTCTGATACCCTTTCTGATCTTTTTTATCGTTTATTTTTAGAAAAAATTGAGCCGACTTTTAAAGGGCGTAATCTGTTTGTCTATGATTATCCTTATTATCAAGCAGCTCTTGCCGCTTTGACACCTGATGCTCGCTATGGACAGCGATTCGAACTCTATCTCAATGGTTTAGAATTATGTAATGGATTTACGGAATTAAATGATGCTGTACAGCAGAGAGAACGTTTTAATGAGGAGGCATTGGAACGTCAGAAATTGGAAAAGCCTGTGTTCCCAATTGACGAGGAGCTTTTGAGGCTGCTACCATCCATGCATACACCGACTTTTGGCAATGCTTTGGGAATCGATCGGCTTCACATGGCGCTGAAAGGGTATACACGTATTCAAGAAACGTTGTTGTTTCCCGGAGACTATTTATTTTATTGATTATTTGTTATGGCATCACCAAACGATATTAAAAAAGGAACCGTTATCAACCGAGGTGGAGAACTCTGGCTCGTTATTAATTTTCAACGTGTGAGTCCTGGAAAAGGAAGTTCTTTTGTCCGTACACGTGTCAAACATCTTACAACTGGTAAGGTGAAGGAAGAAAACATTAAATCTTCCGAAACACTGACATTTGAAGATGTTCAATACAAAAAGATGCAATATCTTTATAACGATGGAAATTTATATACATTCATGGATAACCAGACATACGAACAGATTTCCATTACCAAAACAGAGATTGAAGAGACCATTCCTTATTTAAAAGAAGGTCTTGAAGTAAAAGTTGTGACCCATAATGACAATGCGTTGACAATTGAACCTCCACAGAAAGTTCAGTATACGGTTGTGTACACGGAACCAGCGATAAAAGGAGATACAGCTTCAGGAAATGTTTTGAAAGAGGCAGAAATGGATAATGGATTGAAGGTAAAAGTTCCTGCGTTTATCAATCAGGGCGATGAAGTTCTTATCAATACAGAGTCTGGAGATTACGTAGAGCGTGTGAGTAAATAAAATAAAAAAGGCCTTCCATACAGGAGGGCTTTTTACGTTAGCAGAATTTTCGTTGGATAAATGAAGATCGTCTATGAGTTCCAATTCGGGTCCAGAAACGATAGAAATAAGAGTGATGGAAATTTCTCAATTGACTGTTTGGATTCTTCGTCCACCGGTTTTGGGAATGAAGAATGGGTTTAGGCTCAGTCATTTTTTCTGTGTGACTGTTTGAATGTTCCTTATGCCAAGCGCGAACTAGCTCAATAAGTCGTTTACCACATATGGCAACCAGATCAAATTTTTCAATCTTCGTACCTGAGGGGTGGACACGCACACCAAGCAGGTTATAGGGACCAAAGTTCCTAAATCGATTTAAGATGAACACAATGGCCCGAGCAGCAGTTGCACCTGTTATTTTGAGGCTCTGTTTATTACGGACTACTTCCATGTAGAGCCGAATTCCACGCACAGGTGTTGTGAGTGCTTTCAGAGCAAAAGAAAAGAGCTTGGGTATATTTTTCAACCGGAGAGTCAGTTGAATCTCTAACGGGGCACGCCCATTGTCTGGATAGACGATAAGATCAATTTGGTCACACGTATCTTCCAAACCGTTATGTTCAGTACGACGGTGACGCACTCCTAGCTTGGTGAGAGCTTTCGATACTATTTCCTCAAGAAGCAAACCTGCTTGATGGTAGACCACGTCTTTCTCCTGTTTGATGGTGAAAAATAAAGGAACCGAAAACTAGCATAGCGTTCTCTTTATTCCTTCGCAAGTATACGGGTAAACAAAAATCTTTTAGATAAATAAAAAAACAGGATTAAATCCTGTTTTTATGATTCCGATGTTTCTGTATCCATGGTTTCTTCCTCAATGACCTTTTGTTCTTTTGGAGTGAGAATGGATTTTTCGATTTCTGAACGGATCTCTTTCATTAAGTTCGGATTTGCTTTGAGGGTTGCTTTGGCATTTTCTCTTCCTAATCCAAGTTTTTCGCCTTTAAAATAATAGTTGCTTCCACTTTTTTTAATCACTTCCTGGGGAACACCGATATCCAAAAGATCTCCAGAGATGGAAATTCCTTCATTGTACATAATATCGAATTCACAGGTTCGAAATGGAGGAGCGACTTTATTTTTTACAATTTTAGCTTTTGTTCTATTTCCAATAATTTGTTCTCCTTGTTTGATTTGGGCTGCGCGTCGCACTTCGATACGGATAGACGCATAAAATTTTAGAGCATTTCCCCCTGTAGTTGTTTCTGGATTTCCGAATATGACACCAATTTTCATTCGGATTTGATTTATAAAAATGACGGTTGTTTTGGATTTATTGATAATTCCTGCAAGTTTACGCAAAGCTTGGCTCATCAAACGTGCTTGAAGTCCCATGTGACTGTCTCCCATTTCTCCTTCTATTTCTGCTTTTGGCGTAAGGGCTGCCACGGAATCAATGACAATGACATCTACCGCATTTGAACGAACAAGGGTTTCTACAATTTCAAGCGCCTGTTCGCCATTATCAGGTTGTGAAATAAAGAGCTCATTGATATTCACTCCAATTTTTTGTGCATATTCAGGGTCAAGAGCATGTTCGGCATCAACATAGGCAGCTAATCCTCCTGTTTTTTGCACTTCAGCCACAATATGTTGAGCCAGAGTGGTTTTACCTGAAGATTCTGGACCGTATATTTCAATAATACGTCCTCTGGGAACACCCATAACCCCCAAAGCCAGATCAAGAGACAGACAACCCGTTGAAACAGCTTCTACCTGCATAGTTTTGGCTTCACCTAAACGCATGATAGAGCCTTCGCCGAAACGTTGTTTAATTTGAGAAATGGCATCCAGTGCCGCACGTGAACGAGCATCTGTTTCAAGTTCTTTTGTTATTTGTTTTGCCATAAATAGAGTGTAGAGACCCCTGTTTTAAGTAAAATAATAGAACCTTTTTGTCGTATCAGCCAGAGTTTAACAAAGCTCCAAGATCTCTGCAAAAGGGAGATTTGCACATTTTAAAATTTTTTTAACATTGACCAGTCCGTTTCCTCATCAGAGAGTGTTTCTTTTTTGACTATTTTCCAAGGAGTAAACATACCGATGGGTTTGCCGTGTTTCATAATGAGATATTTTTTTTTGCCATTGGGGTTTACGACGCCTGCAAAATTTCTTAAAAAGTCACGAACAGAGATAGGTTCAATAGACATAGGAAGGGTGATTACGTCTTACGATCAACGATGCCATAGTGTCTGATTATTGTCAAATAATTGTCTGACAATCTAAAAGAAAAATAACAGATGGACATTTTTAAAAGAAAACAACCCATGCGGGTTGTTAAAAAGGAAAGAAAATCTAAGGGGCTAAACTAAAAAGGTGATCTTGTTGGAGGACGACTCTGCGATACTCTATCGCGGGTTGAGAATAACGTTTCGCGGATTCAATAGAGATCACATTAAGTCCTCGTTCAAGAGCAATATCTGTTTCAAACGTCCCATTTTGTGAAAGAAGAATATCAACTCCGTTTACTTTTACCCGCGCCCCTTCTTGTGCTTGTCCTGTTACGGTAATTAAAGCTTCTTGAGTGAGAATTCCATCTGGTGGTTCATAGACAACCAGATCTGGTGGTGAAACGATTGAACGAATTTGAGATCCTAGATAGGTGGTCATTGCAAGAGCAAGTAACACAATGGCAAACATTTTTATAAAACGACTTGGCACGAGAAATTGAAAAGAGTGTGTTCTTTCTCGTGGAAAGTTGTTATTTTTTTTAAAGTCGCACGTTCCACATTCAGATTCAAATTGTTTTAAAAAATAATCCGTATTTCCTCCTAAGGATTGAACGTAGATTTTTAAAAAATTACGGGCATACACAGGATCAGGTAAACGAATGTAATCTCCATTTTCAAACGATTTGAGGATATTTTTATTGATTTTCGTTGTTTGTGCCATTTCAGAAAGAGTTTTGTTTGTACAGTGTCGTATCGCCTTAAGTTTCTCTCCAAGAGATTGTGTGTAATCAAATTTTCGGATGACAAATGTCATAGTTTAAACATCTTACGTCTTTATCGTTTTTCATCAAGTTCATTCTCACTTTTTTTCTCAATCCACCGATCATCTATTTGATTTTCCCAATTCGTTTCTTCCTCCCATTCTCTTTCATGAGATTCTTCTTGTTCTTCGTTGTATTCGTTTTCCATTTTTTCCTCATGATTTATCTGTGTATCATTGGTTTTGAATCGATCTTCTTCTTGATAGGCTTCATCGTAATCATTTTGAGCGGTTGGAACTTGTTGAGAAAGGTCGCCCCCTGGTGGCCAAGACTCAACAAGAATTTCTCTTGGTTTTGCTCCAGAACCTGGACCTACAACCCCTGCCTCTTCCATCATATCGATCATTCGTGCGGCTCGGGCATATCCAAGTCGAAGTTTCCGTTGCAGGAAAGAAGTGGAAGCTTTTCCAGATTCAAGAACCACTTGAATCGCTTCATCCAGCATTTCATCTTGGTCACCCAGCTCATCAAAAACGGTTCCTGATTTCGTGATTTCTGTAATAGCCATGTTGTAGTTTGGACTTTCTTTTCGTCGCAGATAACTGACAACCGCCTCGACTTCTTCTGTTGAAACAAAAGCCCCTTGAAGACGTTTAGGTTTGGATACTTCTGCAGAGGTGAAAAGCATGTCCCCTCGACCCAAAAGTTTTTCAGCTCCAGATTGATCCAAAATTGTTCGAGAATCGGTTTGAGAAGCAACGGCAAAAGCAATTCGACCTGGAATATTGGCTTTAATTAAGCCAGTAATAACGTCCACGCTAGGTCTTTGAGTTGCCAATACAAGATAAATTCCTATTGCTCGAGCCATTTGGGCAATGCGAACAATCGTTGTTTCTACTTCTCGACCGCTGATGGTCATCAAATCTGCCAGCTCATCGATGACGATTACAATTTTTGGCATGTGTTCTTCAGATTTGGCGTTATAACCATCAATATTGCGCACACCGAATTTTGAAAGTAGATCTAATCGTCGTTCCATTTCTCGAACAGCCCACTTAAGAGCATTGACCGTATCATCAACGCTTGTGATAGGAGGGACAAGTAAATGAGGAATACCATTATAACTAGTGAGTTCAACGCGTTTTGGATCAATGAGAATCAGTTTTAAATCATCCGGTCCATTTCGGTAGAGCCAGGAGATGATCATGGTGTTCAGACACACAGATTTTCCAGATCCTGTGGCTCCTGCCACAAGCAGGTGAGGCATTTTATCCAAAGCGATCGTGTAGGTACCTCCAGATACATCTTTTCCAAGAGGAATAGCCAGTGGAGATGGATGACTTCGGAATTCCTTACTTTCCATAACATCGCGCAATGTTACGATTGCCACTTTGTTATTAGGAACTTCAATTCCCACCAGAGATTGACCAGGAATGGGAGCTTCCATGCGCAATGGATGGGCTGCCAAGGCAAGGGCAAGATCATTTTGCAAGCTTACAATACGCGAAAGTTTGACCCCCTGGCTTGGTCGAAGAGTATATTGTGTTACTGTCGGACCAATGGACGTTTTCCCCATTTCTACATCAATGGCAAATTCTTGAAATGTTTTTTCAATAATTTCTTTATTTTTTTCAATATCTCCTGATTGAGCTTTTGAATTGGAACGTTGAAGGAGTTTAAAAGGGATGGTAATTTCTCTGTGTTCGTGTGAAACGAGTGCCGTCTCTTTTTGTTGGAGTGTCTGAACGGGTTTTGTCGTAAAGTTTTGTGGAATTTGTTCCACGGTGTCTATTTTTTTATTCTTTTTTATTTCTTCTTCTTCTTCTTCTTCGATTGTCTCCTCCAATTCAAGATTTTCTGATTCATCTTCCATTATGTAGTCCTCTTCTGTCTTTTCTTCTATTTGTGTTTTTCGTTTTTGAAAAAGAGAACCGACTCGTCCTGTTAAATGGGTATGAATTCCTAATAGAGATTGTAATGAGGTATTAAAAATAAGAAGAACAGAGACAAAGAGTAAGGAAGCAGCGCTTACAACAGATCCCCAATATCCTAGAAAGATATTGAATGAGGAAGCAAGGAATTGACCCAAGTATCCGCCTGCAAGACTAATATCTTGAGTAAAAGGTTGTGGTTTATTGACAAGAAAAAGATTTAAGAGAGCATTAAACGAGAGAAAGAAAAAAAAGAGTCCAAGGTAATTCCATATCGAAAGTTTACCGCGCTCTGGATAGGCAAGCGTGGCCCCAATAGTGATGAGTATAAAAGGAACAAGATATCGATCCAGACCAAAAAAAGCGGTCAGTCCTTTATTAATCCAAATACCAACACTTCCAGCAATATGGAAAAAAGAAAGAAAAATAAGAGCTGAAGCGGCAAAGATACAAATGACGTAGATCCCTTTTTTGGTTTCAGGATTTAACTTCATTTTTGGCAAAGGGATCCTTTCTTTTTTAGGGGACAGTTTCTTTTTTTGTGCCATAATAAATTTTATTTTAGCACAATTTGATTTTTTCTTAATTATTGCTAAACTTTAATAAGTCCTCTGTCTGAGGCTGCGGAGTTTGGTACGATGCAATCTGGTCTAAATCGCGAGCATAGGTCACTCAATCGAGTTCGCTCGATTGAGTGACCAAAATCTCTCTCCTCATGCTCAAACGTTCTGATTAGGATTGGTTTCGTGACCTTTCTTCGCAGCCTTAGCTAGAGAACTTGACGATAATTTTTTGCGTGATATAATCCTTCTGCAATTTTCAAAAAACTTATCTAAATTTAGATAAGTTTAAAACCCCCCGCACCTCGTTTGTGGCAGAACGGTCAACCAGGTCAAGGGGCACATAAAGAGAAACTCCTGGTTCGTAGGCTGTGGGGCCTCGATACTGGGGTAATTCACCTATTCTCTGATGGTGCGTACTTACCCATTATTATTCAGTAATAAATAGCTTTCCCCTCACCAGGGAAGCGTTTTTTGTTTTCTAAATAGGTATTCTTTAAAACTCGCGATCTTTCGTTTCACGGGCGCCCGCTGACCCCACTCTCCCTATTGTGAATAGGGTTCGCGGGGCTCAGCAGCCCGTTCAACGAAATCTCATCGAGTTTTAAAGAATACCTTCAGAAAAATTTTCAATCCATTTTATGCCTATCTACCGCCGCACACCGGTAAAGACACGAGAACGTAAAACGTTCGACAACGCTGTTCATGATGCCATGGATGTTCCTGATCTCATCGAAGTTCAACGCAGATCCTATCGTTGGTTTTATGATGAAGGGATTAAAGAACTTTTTGATGAAGTGACCCCTATCACCGATTTTATCGGTCGTGATTTGCAGTTGTATTTTGACGATTATTATCTTGATGAACCAAAATTTGATGAGAAAACATCCCGTGAAAAAAACGTGACTTTTGAAGCTCCTCTTCGAGTAAAAACGCGTTTGGTAAATATTCGAACAAAAGATGTAAAAGAACAGGAAATTTATTTGGGCGATTTACCAATCATGACTCCTCGAGGAACTTTTTTGATCAATGGTGTTGAACGAGTGGTTGTGTCCCAACTTGTTCGTTCCGCTGGAGCTTTTTTTACGGCAGATGTTTATCGTGGACGTCGTTATTATGGAGCCAAAATTATTCCAAATCGTGGAGCTTGGCTTGAATTTGAGACCGATCCTAAGAACGTGTTATGGGTTAAAATTGATCGTAAACGAAAAGTCGCTGTAACCGCTCTTCTTCGTGCCTTTGGTGTAACAGATGACGAATCAATTATTGAATTGTTTAAAGATATCGATATTCATCCTACCAATCATTACATTGAAGCGACATTGAATAAGGATATTTCCAAAACAGAAGATGAAGGATTGATTGAAGTCTATAAACGTATTCGCCCAGGAGATCGCGCTACAGCCGACAATGCAAAGAGTCTTATCCACTCTATGTTTTTTAATTTTGACCGTTATGATCTGGGAAAAGTTGGACGTTATAAATTCAACCTGCGTTTTAATCAGGAAATTACTGATGAACTTGTTGCAAAAGAAGAGAATCGTATTATCAGCAAAGAAGATCTTGTCATGATTATCCGCGAAATTATTCGTTTGAATATTGAACAAGGTGAACCAGATGACGTTGATCATTTAGGAAACCGACGCGTTCGAGCTGTAGGAGAGCTTATTCAAGGTCGTTTTCGTGTCGGACTCGCTCGTATGGAACGTATTGTTCGCGATCGTATGTCTACTCGCGATATTGATACATTGACTCCAGGACGTCTTATTAACGCTCGTCCTGTGATCGGAGCCATTCGTGAGTTTTTCATGTCCTCACAACTTTCACAGTTCATGGATCAAACCAATCCGTTGGCAGAGCTCGAACACAAACGTCGTCTTTCTGCGATGGGTCCTGGAGGTCTTTCTCGTGAACGTGCAGGTTTTGAAGTGCGTGACGTTCATCCAACTCACTATGGTCGTATTTGTCCTATTGCCACTCCTGAAGGACCAAACATTGGATTGATCGGTCACTTAGCTTCTTATGCCATCATCAATGATTACGGATTTATTGAAACACCTTATCGCAAAGTCATAAAAGAAAAGAAAAAAGGAAAGATTCTCTCACGTGTGACCAATGAGATTGAATTTATCAATGCTTTTAAAGAAGAGCGTTCTGTGACGGTTCCGGCAACCATTCCTTTGGATAAAGACGGTTATTTCGTTGAGGAATTTGTGGGCGGACGCAAATATGGAGAACCAAAAGTCGTTGGTCAAGAAGAAGTTGATTTCATGGACGTTTCTTCCAAACAAATCGTTTCTATTGGAACAGCCCTTATTCCATTTTTGGAACATGATGATGCCACCCGTGCGCTCATGGGTACTAACATGCAACGTCAAGCCGTTCCAACGATTAAACCTGATGCTCCTATTTGTGGAACCGGTTCTGAAAGACGAGCAGCTCGTGATTCCGGACACGTGGTTGTAGCAGAACAAACAGGAGAAATTACCGCTGTGGAAGGTCATCACGTTGAGATTACGGATAAGGATGGAAATAAAACAGATTACGAATTGAAGAAATTTTTACGTTCCAATAATTCCACTTGTATCAATCAACGACCAGTAGTTCAGAAAAATCAAAAGGTGATTAAAGGTGATGTGATTGCCGATTCCTCGGCCGTTGATCAAGGAGAATTAGCACTGGGACAAAATTGCCTTGTCGCCTTTATGGCATGGGATGGATATAACTACGAAGACGCGGTTATTATTTCTGAGCGAATGGTTCAAGACGATCGTTTTACGAGCGTGCATATTGAGCACTACACCATTGACGTACGTGATACCAAATTAGGACCTGAAGTCGTTACTTCAGATATTCCAAATGTCTCTGAAGACAAATTGAAAAATTTAGATGCTGAAGGCATTATCCGTGTCGGAGCTGAAGTGAAATCTGGAGACATTTTGGTTGGAAAAATTACACCAAAAGGCGAAACAGAACTTTCAGCAGAAGAAAAACTTCTCCGAGCCATTTTCGGTGAAAAAGCGCGTGATGTGCGTGATTCTTCTTTATATCTTGAACACGGAGAACACGGAAAAGTGGTTGCTGTTACTATTTTTTCTCGAGAAGAAGGCGATAAGCTTTCTCCGGGAGTGATTAAATCTATCCAAGTCACGATTGCTGATTTGCGTAAAGTTCAGGTAGGAGACAAGGTGGCCGGAAGACACGGAAACAAGGGTGTTATTTCTCGTGTGGTGCCAGTGGCTGATATGCCTTTCATGTCCGATGGAACTCCAGTGGACGTGATTTTGACTCCACTTGGAGTTGTTTCTCGTATGAACTTGGGACAGATTTTGGAAGTTCACCTTGGACTCGCTGCTAATGCTCTTGGGTATAACGTGAATACTCCGGTACTCAACGGAGTTCCTGAAAAATCGATCCACGATGAACTTGAACGGGCAGGATTCCCTCGCAGCGGACAGCTTACTTTGTTTGATGGTCGCTCTGGTGACGCGTTTGAAAACCCTGTGACTGTTGGATATATGTACATCTTGAAACTTTCTCACATGGTTGAAGACAAGATGCATCAACGCTCTATCGGTCCATACTCTCTTATTACGCAGCAGCCGCTTGGAGGAAAAGCTCAGTTTGGTGGTCAGCGATTTGGAGAAATGGAAGTGTGGGCATTGGAAGCCTATGGAGCAGCCCACATGCTTCAAGAAATTTTAACCATCAAATCAGACGATGTCCCAGGTCGTTCAAAGGCTTACGAGGCTATTATCAAAGGTGAGCCCATTAAAAAAGTAAACATTCCAGAATCCTTTAACGTGTTGGTCAGAGAGTTGAAAGGATTGTGTATGGATGTAGAACTTCTTAAAGACGGGGAGAAGGTCGACCTTCCTGGAGAGAAAAAAACAGTGAGTAGCAAAGCCTAACGTTATCAATTATGTTTAAACAACAAGAATCTCTTAGATCCACTGATTTCGATTCCATTCGTCTTCGTCTTGCCAGTCCAGAGACCATCCGTTCTTGGTCCCATGGGGAGATCACCAAACCAGAAACCATCAATTACCGTACACAAAAACCAGAAAAACAAGGTTTGTTTGCGGAAGAAATTTTTGGACCCTCAAAAGATTGGGAGTGTTATTGTGGAAAGTATAAAAAGATTCGTTATAAAGGGATTGTTTGTGACAAGTGTGGTGTTGAGGTAACCCATTCCGTTGTTCGACGTGAACGCATGGGGCATATTGAACTTGCCGCTCCTATTACACACATTTGGTTTTTGCGCGGTGTTCCTTCAAAAATTGGAACGATTCTCGATGTTTCTATTCAGAACTTAGAAAAAATTATTTATTTTGCTAGCTTTTTAGTCACAGATGTTAATGAAGCAGCAAAAGAGGTAACTACTGAACAGGTAAAAACAGAACGAAAGAGCAAAGAGAAAATGATTGAGGGAGAATTTAAACGTGATGTCGGACGTCTGGAACAGAAGTTTGGAACAGATGCCGCTTCCATCAAAAAAGAAACAAAACGTCTTGAGGAAATCCGAGACACAAAATTGGAAGAACTTGAAGAGGATTTTGAAACCGTGATGCAAGACCTTAAGGATATGAAGGTCATGTCTATTATTTCAGAACAGACTTACCATGAATGGTCCTTGAAATACGGACATGTTTTTGAGGCAAACATTGGAGCCGAAGCGGTTAAGGATATGCTTGGGCGTATCAATGTTGGAGAGACCATGAACCTTTTGGAAGAGGAACTGAAAACAGCTACAAAAACCAAACGTAATAGACTGCTGCGTCGAATCAAGTTATTAAAGTCGTTTTATATCAATAAACTCAAACCTGAGTGGATGGTATTAAACGTGTTGCCAGTTATTCCTCCAGATCTTCGTCCGATGGTTCCGTTGGATGGAGGACGTTTTGCGACGTCAGATCTCAATGATCTCTATAGACGAGTTATTAATCGCAATAATCGTTTGAGGCGTCTGTACGATCTTCATGCTCCTGAGGTCATTTCTCGAAACGAGAAACGCATGTTGCAAGAGGCGGTTGACGCTCTTATTGATAACTCGGCTCGACATAGCAAAACCGTGATTGCTGCCACAGGAAAGAAACGTCAATTGAAATCATTGGCTGACCAGTTGAAAGGAAAGCAGGGACGATTCCGTCAGAATTTGTTGGGTAAGCGTATCGATTATTCAGGACGATCTGTCATTGTGGTTGGACCAAATCTACGACTTGACCAATGTGGTATTCCAAAAAAAATGGCTTTGGAACTGTTCAAACCGTTCGTTATTTCTAAACTTATTGAACGCGAATACGTTCACAACATTCGTTCTGCCAATCGTTTTATTGAAAGCGATCGACCAGAAACATGGGATATTTTAGAGGAAGTCACCAGTGATGCGTTTGTTCTTTTGAATCGTGCTCCAACACTTCATCGATTGGGTATTCAAGCATTCCGACCTATCTTGATTGAAGGAAAAGCGATCAAGATTCATCCACTTGTGTGTGACGCCTATAATGCTGATTTTGATGGAGACCAGATGGCCGTACACGTTCCTCTTACAGAAGAAGCTCGCGCAGAGGCACGCGAAATCATGCTTTCAACCAAAAACCTTTTGAAGCCGGCATTTGGTGGTCCAGTGGCTACACCTGGAAAAGATATTGCTTGGGGTATCTTCTTTTTGACTATGGAAGTTACAGACATGCCAGAATCCAAAGAAGGACTCCCTATCTTTTCCAATGAAACAGATGCTTTGTATGCGTCTCAAATTGGAAAGATCGCTTTGCGTGATTGGATCGTTGTGCGGCTCTCAACACAAGAAATTATCATCACGACTCCTGGGCGTATCTTGGTTAATCAACAATTTCCACAGGAGATTCCGTTTAAAAATCAGGTGATGGGAAAGAAGGAACTGGCAACGATTGTGAAATATTATCTTGAGCTTCATGGCTCTGAGATGACCGCTTCCTTTCTTGATCGATTAAAAGAGATCGGATTTAAATACTCCACGCGAGCAGGATATTCTTGGGGTATGTCAAACCTTCCAGATATAAAAGAAAAAGAAGCGTTGATTACCGAAGGAGATACGCGCGTACGAGAAATTGAAGATTACTTTTCTCAAGGACTGTTAACGGCTTCTGAACGTCATTCATCCATCGTAAAGACATGGAACGAAATCAAAGACCGTATTGCTGTTGAGGCAAAGAAAGCTCTCCCAAAGAATAACCCTGCATACACCATGATTGAATCTGGGGCCCGCGGATCTTGGGGACAGATGACTCAGATGGTAGGTATGAAAGGACTTGTAGCAAACCCTTCCGGAGACATTATTGAGTTGCCGGTGAAATCTTCTTTTAAAGAAGGATATGACGTGTTGGAGTTCTTTATTTCTTCTCACGGTGTGCGCAAAGGATTGACCGATACCGCTTTGCGTACGGCAAACGCCGGATATCTGACCAGACGTCTGGTGGACGTAGCACAAGACGTGATTGTCCGTCAGGAAGATTGTGGTGACGATACAGGAGTCGTATTGACTCATGAAGAATCAGAAGAAATTGGAGAACCATTAATCATTCGTATTCTTGGACGTGTAGCCCTTTCAGAGATCAAAAAACCAGGAGGACGCAAAGCGATTGTGGAGCCAGGTCAACTGATTACTGAATCTCATGTGCGTGAAATTGAAGCAACAGGAAAAGAATTATCTGAGGCTCATGTGCGTTCCGTGATGACCTGCAAGCTTCGTCGTGGTGTGTGTCAGAAATGTTATGGATATGATCTTGCCTACAACAAACTCGTGAAAATGGGAACGAGTGTGGGAATTATGGCTGCTCAATCTATCGGAGAACCTGGTACCCAGCTCACTATGCGTACCTTCCATACAGGAGGTGTGGCTGGAAAAGATATCACGCAAGGGCTTCCTCGTGTGGAAGAATTGTTTGAGGCTCGAAATCCAAAACAGAAAGCCATCATGTCAGAAGTTTCAGGAAAAGCTTCCCTTGAATCTGCTCAGCGCGAGATTGTTCAGGCAGGAACAGGCAAGCAGATTCTGGATATGCGTCCAGGACAAAAGACCGTTAAAATTACGTATCAGGGAATTGAGGAAGATACACAGCTGTACGGAAAATCAGGTGAACTACTTGTCAAAGAAGGAGATAAGGTTAAAGAAGGACAAGTTATCGCTCGCAAATCTACCGGTAAAGAAATTTTGGCTCCTGGAACGGGAATTATTGCTATAAAAAAAGAATCAACTGTTACGGTGTTGTATGAGGCGACCAAAGTTCGTGAGTACATCATTCCACCTGGATTTACCCTTTATGTGAAGGAAGGCGATGAAGTCCAAGCGGGCGACGCTCTTACAGATGGACACCTTGATTTGCAAGTCCTTTTTAAGTACAAGGGGCAGGATGCCGTTCAAAAGTATCTCTCAAAAGAAATCCAGTTTATTTATTCCAGCCAAGGACAGAAACTCAACAACAAACACATCGAGATTATCATCCGTCAGATGTTCTCTCGTATCCGCGTGGTGGATCCAGGAGACACAGACCTCTTGCCTGGTGAGATTATTGAGAAAGCCACGTTTGAGGATGCAAATGATTTTGTTGAAAAAACACAAAAATCAGCTACCTCTAAATCCTTGTTCTTGGGAATTACAAAAATTTCTCTTTCAACAGATTCCTGGCTTTCAAGTGCGTCCTTCCAAGAAACAGCTCGAGTTCTTATTAACGCAGCTGTGACAGGAAAAGTGGATCGTCTTGAAGGACTTAAAGAGAATGTCATTATTGGGCGTCTTATTCCAGCGGGAACCGGTTTTGAGGATATGCAGTACGAACTCATTGGAGATGTGACTCAACACCATTTGCAACATGCAACAACCAAGAAGATTGCTCAGGAAATTGACGAAACATTTGCGAATAACACAACAGTTATTGAAGGATCAGAATCTGAGCGTGAACTTTAAACACAAATAAATCGTAAAAGAAAAACCACCCAGAGTTTATCCAAGGGTGGTTTTTTGTTCTAGTGGTTTGGAAAGTTTCCAAGCCATTTGAAATAATGAGGTTATAGATTCTTTCATATGTCCGTGATTGATTCTTACAGCAAAAGTATGTGTTCCTGAGAATAAAACAAGAGAATTTTTAAACATCCAAAAAGAGGATTCAATAAGAACTCCCAATGGGAGAACTCGCACTTCTATGTTGTGCTCAATGAATTTTGGACGGATAAATAATTCTTGACCTGTAGGAATAAGCGATTTGGTATGAATTCCTTTACGGGCTTTTTGTTTTGAGAGAGCATGAAAGAGTTCTTCTGTAAGAATAGCTTGATAATGTTGAGAGCTAGGAGATTCAAATGTAAATAAATCATCTCCTTTTTTTAATTCTTCGACTACTTTTGCCATTAAATGCTCAAGAGTTTCTGGTGTATCGTAGATTTCCGCAGTGGGTTTTTTATCTGCTTGATGATATTCATTATGGAGTCGTCCTGCAAGTTGTTCTATGACTTCTAGTTGAGCTTTATGGTGTTCGACAAGAATGTGAGGATCCTCAATCCAAAAGATTTTTTTACCTTTGCTCAAGTGAGAAGTTAAAAGTCCTTTGGCTTTTAGACGATCTAAAATACTGGCAACCGTTGTGCGTGAAGTTTTAGTTTTATGAGCTATTTCAGCCACAATGGTTTCTCCCAAATGGAGACAAGCAAGGTAGACATGCACTTCTATTTCAGAAAGACCCATTTGTTTTAAGAGAGTTTTTACAGGAGTTGACATAGATTTTGATAGATAACGATGAAAGTTTTCGTCAGGATTATTTGTTTAGAAAAAAGAATTTTTATCTTATTTTAGCAGAAAAAATGTTTTTATTCATGTATAGCTGTAGAACGTTTTTATTTTTTTCACAAACAATTTTTTTCCCGTGTATTATAAAGTTCAGTTCTTTCATAAATCAACCTGTTTTTTTGGAGGATATCCTATGGATCTTTTTACGATATGGAAACAAACCATGGAGTGTTTGAATTGTCTTGAACAAAAAGATATGTTTGATGATCTGCTTTTATGTTATCAAGAAGCTTCACGTCAGTATCATACTACTCAACATCTCGTGAGTTGTTTTATTCACTATGAGATATGTCAGTCGAAAATGAAAGATCCTTTGGTCGTGGCGTTAGCTCTTTTTTATCACGATGTGGTTTATGATGTACGTCGATTAGACAACGAACAGATGAGCGCACAAGCATGGCAACGTGATGGAAGCAGACTTGGTTTATCAAATGAGACTATTGAGAATGTGACTGGAATGATTCTTGCGACCAAAAATCATAAGACGGAAGATGCAGATACTCAGATATTTTTAGATATTGATTTATCAATTTTGGGAGAACAAGACGAAGTGTTTGATCAGTTCGAACGTGATATTCGTGCTGAGTATGTCTGGGTTCCAGAAGAAATTTTTCGAAATCGACGTGAACAGATTCTTCGAAAATTTCTTGAACGTGATCAGATTTTTTACACATCTTCTTTTTGCTCATTTGAACAAAAAGCACGTAAGAATCTATGGCGTCGCATTGTTGAGTTAGGGAAATAAACCAAAAATGCGATAAATTAAGGGAGAATTCTTATGTTTATAAAATGGATTCTTTGGCTGGTGTCTCTATTGAGAAAGGCCAAAAAACCTCTGTTTTATCGAGGACTTGTACCCATCTCGGGAGATCCGATTACCAACGGTCACATTGACCTGATTCGTCGGGCTGCACAGAACTGTCTGACGCTTATTGTGCTTATTGCCAATAATGAAGAAAAGGTTGGTAAATATACTTTCTTACTTGAAGAACGTTTATCGATGGCAAAACGTGCGCTTGTTTCATTGAAAAATGTAGAAGTTCTTTCAAGCGATGGACTTCTTGTTGACGTATTCATGCGTGAAGGATGTGATGTGGTTTTTCGAGGAATTCGCAATGAGCAGGATCGCGAATACGAACTTCAGCAAATGAGATACAATAACCTCCTGTTCCCTGGTTTTAGCGAACATGTGAATTTCCTTCCTGCCAGACAGGAACTTTCTGAGATCTCAAGTTCACTTGTGAAAGCTCTCGTTCTTCAGGGTGTGGACGTGTCTGCGTATGTTCCGCTTTTTATCAAGGCGGCTCTTGAGAAGAGACTCCGTGAACAGATTTTTGTGGGAATTACTGGAGAAATTGCTAGCGGAAAAACGTGGGTTGCTACACAGCTGACCCAGCGACTTGGAGGAGTCTACATTAATTTTGATGAGATCATCCGTGAGTTCTATGATCAACAGACTCCTGGGGCTCAGTTAGTACGCAATGAGCTCACGAGACTGTTTGGACCAGAGGTTCTTGTCCAGGAAGGAACTCGAGTTGACCGACAAATTCTTAAAACACGAATTTTTAGTCACCCATCTTCTGGTGAAATGATAAAGATGGTGGAATCTCTTACTGCACCACACGTGATGCGACTTTATCGACAAAAATTGACCAGGGCAAAAGGGCTTGTGATCGTCGAATGGGCGCAGATGGCCAAGATGGGCATGAGTCCTTTGGTTAACAATAATGTCATTGTGGTAGAGTCTGCTGATCTAGAGGTATTCCTTGAAAAACGAGAGATTGATTCTGGAACGTTTAATCGTGTTTTGTCTCATCAATGGAGCGCGCAACATCAGAGAGATCTGCTTAAAATCGTGGCCGATCGTGATGAATATGGAGATATAATGCTTTATCAGAATTATCTCGACCCCGAACGCTCAAACACAAGTTTGACTGAACTTGAGGAGTTTGTGAGAGGATTGAATTCTTGAGTTTTTAATCTCCGATGAAACGCATCGGGGATTTTTTTGAAAAAACCGCCGATTTAAGTCGGCGGTTTTTTTATCCTGTTTTTTGTAATTTTTGTTCCCCTTCTTTTTTCTGTTCATCTATCCGGCGTTTCATCTCAAGGAGTTGTACATGGTCATTAAGAGTATTTTTTAACTTCCTTATTTTCGCCTTGAGTGACCAGATTTTCCAGAAAAATGCTTTTTCTTTTTCGGCTTGAGTTAATGCCTCTTTTACCTGTTCGAGTTCTTGTTTTTCTCGTTCAATTTGTTGTTCATAAATATCCGCAGCTCTTTCTGATAATGCGGACATTTCTGTTTGACGTCGAGGATCCTGTACCTTTAACGTACTGGGTGTCCATCTTTTCTCATATTGTGTACTTACTAAACGCAGGGTTGTAGCGCGTTTTTCATTTTCATCTTGTATTTGTCGTGCTCGTTCCAGTTTTGCTTGTGCAAGTTTAAATTTTGTTATATTTATTTTAGGTTCTTTCTTAAGATCCTCTATTTCTTTTTCTATTTTTTGGATCAATATTTTAATATTAGGATTTGTCTCTAACTGGGTTCGCACACTCTCTGCGGCACTTAGTTTAATTCTAGAATCTCTGGGTTTAATGTCATAGCTCTTCGCTTGAATAGGGTAAATTTGTTCTTTTCCTCTTCTTCCTTGTCTATATTCTGTTTGAGAGCTCTCTATCTCTTTAGGATAAAGAACTGTTTCAGCACGTAAGTTCATACATACGATTAGATATTTTAAGATGATAATAGTATAAGTCATTTTTTTGATATTAAAAACTTTTTTGGTTGATGAAAGAGTTTTGTTTTGTTACCCTTTCTTTAAGTAAAAAATATGAATATGGAAGGACATCTTATTTTAGGTCTTGATCCTGGGTATGGACGTTTGGGTTTTGGAGTCATTCATGTCGAAGAGTCAAACATTCAATTAGTTGATTATGGAGTGGCGATCACCACTTCTGGTGATTGTTTTGAACAACGTCTTTTAAGTTTAGGAAATGATTTGCAGGATTTATTTACTCACCATCAACCTCATATAGTTGCTATTGAAAAACTTTTTTTTGGGAAAAGCTCTACCACGGCTATGAATGTCGCGCATGCGCGCGGCGTGGCATTACTCATGGCTGCTCAAGCAGGAGTCCCTGTGCTTGAATTCACTCCTGCACAAGTGAAAAAAGCCGTGACGGGAGATGGAAAGGCTGGGAAAGCGGCTATGCAACAGATGGTAAAAATTCTTTTAAACTTACCTATGATTCCTAAACCAGATGACGCTGCAGACGCTTTAGCGGTTGCTATCACGGCTAGTACGAAAAAGTGGTGAGAGAATTCTTTTGATTAAGGCTCCGTGTCAACCGATTTAATAATCTAACCCTCACTGTTCTTTTAGCTATCATTGTCCGATGTAATAATCTAACCCTATAGAGTAGATTTCTTCCGTGAGG
>LBWG01000010.1 GCA_000993535.1 Candidatus Uhrbacteria bacterium GW2011_GWF2_39_13
GACATCTTAATGGAAAATGTTCACTACAGATGAGTATCAAAAAACAGGCTCACTGGCCTGAAATTCTTGGTGTCCACGCACCCAAAATTTAACGGTAACCTACACCGCCACATAAAAGCGATCAACGTGATCGCTTTTATGCTAGACTGAACAACACATATGGATGCTAAAACGATTTACGCATACAACCAGATGGGTCAAAAATACAATGAAGAAACATACGACTTTTGGCAAAGATTTCCCAGAACCTTTCTGGACGAATTTGCGAGACTTACGCAAGGAAAAATCCTTGACGTCGGCAGTGGTCCCGGTAGGGACGGTCTGTTATTGCAACAATGCGGTCTGAAAGTCCTATGTTTTGACGCTTCGGAAACCATGGTGAACATTTGTAAGTCAAAAGGACTTGAAGCAGTGGTGGGTGACTTCACCACGCTTCCATTCGAAAATGATTCTTTCGACGGGGTTTGGGCTTACACCTCATTGCTTCATGTCCCTAAGGCCGAAATAATGTTCCCTCTCCAAGAAATGAAACGGGTTTTAAAAGCGAACGGATTTTTCGGTCTCGGTCTTATCGAGGGAGAGGGTGAGGAATATAAGGAAACCTCAAAAGTTACACTGCCTCGCTTATTTGGCTATTATCAAAAAGACGAGGTTGAAATGATACTGCACAACTTAGATTTCGATGTGGTGTATTTCGAACAGTTCAAACCAGGAAAACACAACTATCTCAATTTCATCGCTCAGAACCGAAAAAAATAGGACGACTCACCCGCCTCAAAATTACCAAAACGTTAATCTTCTAAAATCCCTTTAAAGGCTTCGCTAATTTTGGCACTTAACCCCTGCGTCCCGCTAGTAGTTTTGAAAATTGATCGTTAAGATTCTCTTATTTAGTAAACCTTAAAGGGATCCAAACTATGGCAATCAAAAATATTATTCTCATAGGTGGTGCACCTACAACTGGAAAATCAACCATGGCTGCTTTGATCGCCAAACATCTGAATCTCCCATGGATTTCCACTGACCAAATACGAGAGACTATGCGGCTTGTTGCTCGTCGTGAGGATCATCCAAAACTATTTAATCCTGAAGGATATGATGCACAAAAATTTCTAACCGAATTTTCCGCTTCACAAATAGCAGATATGAAATTGGAACAGGGTGAAGCGGTATGGCCTGGCATCAAAAAGTTTATTGAGGATGATTACACTTGGAAAGAGGGATTTATAATTGAGGGTGTAAATATCTTGCCACACCTTGTAGCAAAGGATTTTGCTGATAACAAAAAAATTAGAGTTATCTTTTTAGTGGATGAAGATACGGATAGAATAAAGGATGTCGTATACAATCGTGGTCTGTGGGATGAAGCACGCGAATATTCTGATGACCTTAAACCTAAAGAGATCGAGTGGGTATTGGATTTCAGTTATAAGTTAAAAGTTGAAGCTGAAAAGTACGGTTATCCTATAGTGAAAGTACAAAAGAAGTCTGATGATCTTCGTGCAGTACTTTCACATATACCCATCTTGTGAGATCAAATCTCTCCAATCAATCTCTAAATTCTCAACACTCCTAAAATTAAAAAATACGACCTTGAAAAAGGTCGTATTTTTTAATGTAGGAAAACATCCTCTTCTTTTTTTAACATATCGTCTCCTAATCTGAGACTCAATTCTTCAAAAATGACTCTTTGTCGTTGCGAATCCTTCTCCTTAAGAGCTCCCAGACACAGATCACGAAAACCTTCTCCACCTTCTTCAGATATTTTGTTCTCAACCCAAAAATCTCGAAATTTTGCAGAAAATCCACCCATAATCCATTTGGTTATTCCTTCTTCAGCCTCTTCCTTTGAAGGAAAAAAGGTATCTATATACTTGGTTTGGACAAGAAAAGAAAGTTTATGGAGCTCTGCTTCTGTTAAAGGTCCCCCCTCGTTCAAAGACTCTAAAGCAAGTTGAAATTGGTCGAGAGGTCTTTCTTTTGGGGACGATGGAATCCTTGATGCTTCTTCCATTGAAGGTTGCATATCTTAAAAAGAGTTAAAATAATTATAAAAATAATTGTATCAAAGACTCAGATCATTGGCGACAGGACATATCAAGACCTATCAAAAACCATTACAATGGAAATATCAATCTATGTTTAATCATAAAAAAGAAACAATTTACGCCGATGATGACACGGAAACACTCAGTCTTTTGATGCGACTTCGACTTCCCCCTCTGATCATTGGACTTTTCTTTGGTATTGGAATCTCCTTTTTAACTTCTCGATTTGAAGAAGTTCTTACAAAAAACATTCATACAGCTTTTTTTATTCCCTTTGTCGTTTATCTTGCCGATGCGATCGGGACTCAAACGGAAACAATCTTTTCTCGAGATCTTAAAACCGGGAAAGCCTCCTTCCACGGATATCTCATCAAAGAAGCTTCGATTGGATTGCTTACAGGCATTCTTTTTGGAGGAGTCTCTTTTGGAATTGTTTTATGGTGGTTTTCTGACGTGCGACTTGCATTAAGCGTTGGAATTTCTACGTTCTTGGCCATTTTTATCGCCCCTCTTATTGCATTATGTACCACACAAGTTTTGAGTGATTTAAATATAGATCCCGCAACAGGATCCGGCCCCATTGCCACCGTGATTCAGGATGCGACCAGTATCATCATTTACGGAATGGTCTCAAGTATTTTTTTCCTTTCGTGATGAATGAACGCCACAAGAGGTTGTCCCAAAACTCGATGAGATCAACTTGAACGGGCTGTCGAGCCGTACGAACCCTATTCAAAATAGGGAGAGTGCGGTCGACGGGCGCCCGTGAAGGGACGTTTTCTGATCTGTTCTTTTTACGATACAATAAAACAGATCTCAATATTCTATGAAAATTCGAAAAGCAATTATCCCTGTTGCAGGAATGGGAACTCGTTTTCTTCCCGCCTCTAAAGCTCAACCAAAAGAAATGCTTGCAGTGGTTGATAAACCCGTCATTCAATATATTGTCGAGGAAGCCGTTGCCAGTGGCATTGAAGAAATTATCTTTGTTACAGCCATTGGAAAACGTGCCATTGAAGATCACTTTGATCGAAACTTTGAACTCGAATATCGACTGGAGCAAAAACACAAAGAACATGAACTTGATATTGTTAAAAAAATTGGAAAGCTGGCTCATTTTGCCTTTGTGCGACAGACCAAACCCTTAGGAGATGGCCATGCAGTTTTATCCGCTCTCCCATTTATTGACCAGCATGAGCCTGTCGCCGTCTTGTTTGGAGACGATATTATCGATACAGAAAAACGTCCTGCATTGGCTCAACTCATTGATGTCTACCAAACCTACGGAGACCCTGTGATGGCCCTACAAAAAGTTTCTAAAAAAGAAATCTCACGTTTTGGTGTGATCGGAGGCAAACGATTGAATCCGAATGTTTGGGAAATCAATCAATTTGTTGAGAAACCGGAAATAGACAAAGCCCCATCAGATCTCATTGTGATTGGACGCTATATCCTGACTCCGGAAATTTTCGATCTTCTTCCACAACAAGCCGCGGGCAAAGACGGAGAGATCCGCTTAGCCGATGCCTTTATTACCCGTCTCAAACAAGGCAAAGCTCTTTATGGCTGTAAATTTGAAGGAATACGTTATGACTGTGGAAGTAAGCTTGGATTCTTAAAAGCTCAAATAGAACTCGGGCTCAAACATCCTGAAATTGGTTCGGAACTTAAACGTTATTTAAAACAAACAAAGAAATCTCTTTAAAAAAAGTTTACTTTTTCAGAGTTCTCTTAAAAGTCTCTATGAAGACGATCTGGCGCAATCTCTCTCTTATTTGTCTCACCCTCCTGCTTGTTGGAACCGGCTGTGGCGGTGATACGCAAGCACAATTGCTTGCAACAAAACCTGTCACCCTTACGATCTGGCGAGTTTTTGATGATGACAACACCTATTCAAACATCATGAATTCCTATCAGGCTCTTCATCCTAATATCTCTTTTAATTATCGAGAGCTTCGTTATGACGAGTATGAGGATGAACTCCTGCGAGCTTTTGCAGAGGGAGAGGGACCAGATATTTTTTCCATTCATAATACATGGATTGGAGAATACAAAAGCCTCATTAATCCTCTGCCAGATTCGTTAACCATTCCCTATTCAGAAACCAGAGGAACAATAAAAAAAGAAACCATCTACACAATCCAAGAAGAACCAACTCTTTCACAAAGAACTCTCAAGAATGATTATGTCGATGTTGTCGTCCAGGATGTTCTTCGTTCCTACCGAGCAAGCACAAAAGCAGATATAGAAGAACGTATCTTTGGACTTCCGATGTCTGTAGATTCCCTTGCTCTTTATTACAACAAAGATCTTTTGAATGCAGCAGGAATTCCTGAACCCCCTTCTACCTGGACAGAATTTCAAGATCAGGTAACCAAACTCACAAAAATTGGTGTTGAGGATAAAATCACTCAAGCGGGTGCCGCTATTGGAACAAGTCGAAATGTAGAACGAGCCTTTGATATTCTCTCTATTCTTATGATGCAAAATGGAACTCAAATGACCGATAGCCGCAACCAAGCCACCTTTGGTCAAGAAACAGAAGTGGGTTATCTAGCTTCAGAAGCAACCCGTTTCTATACAGATTTTGCCAATCCACTCAAAGCTGTCTATACATGGAATGCAGATCAGCCCGATTCTTTTGATGCTTTTGTTAAAGGCAATACTGCATTCTTCTTCGGCTACAGTTATCACGATGCCTTCATTCGCGCAGCCAACCAAAAGCTCAATTTCGCGATAACCGCTCTTCCACAAATCGATGGAGGAAAAACAGTCAATTACGCAAACTACTGGGTTGAAACGGTTGCCAAGTCTTCAGATGCCGGCGATTGGGCCTGGGATTTTGTCCAGTTTGCCGTCGATGCCGATCATGTAGAATCCTATCTCAAAGCTGCTAAGAAACCTGCAGCCTTGCGCTCACTTATAAGCTCCCAATTAGAAGACGAGATGCTTTCCATCTTTGCAGGACAAACCCTTACGGCTGGATCCTGGTACATGGGCAACAATGCCAATGTGGCAGAAGAAGCCTTTTTAGATCTTATTGACGCTTATGTCAGTGGAACCGATCAAGAACGATCTCTCAAAGATACTCAAAATAAAGTGAACCAAACCCTATGAGAAGACTTTACTTTCTCATTGTTGTTTTTCTACTCATCTTTCTTCCTCAAATGGGATTAGCCTATGATTCCAGAATCTGCCAACAAAGCAGCGTTTGTTTGGAAAAAGAAGTGGGAGTCTTTATGCAAGGCATTTCTAAAGGCTGTGGAAACTCTGGAAATTGTTCACTTGCGGACATCATGACCGTGTTTGTGAATGTAGGGAATTACGTCGTTGGAATTATTGGAGGGATTGTTCTATTGATGTATGTTATCGGAGGCTTTTTCATGCTCGTTTCAGGAGGCAATAACGAGCGCGTGAAAAAAGGAAAACAATACATGACCATTTCAACGATAGGACTCATTATTGTCATGTTTTCTTACTTAGGAATCTATGCCTTAAGAGGAGTTCTCCAATACGGATCTGTAGCACTCACGGATGCAAAAAATGAATATGTCGCCTGTTCAGGACCAACAGTAGAAGGAACATCTTGTGATCTGAATTCAACCTGTACCAATGGAGGTTACACATGTGAGTCTGTGTGTCGACAAAATCATCCTGATTCAACAAAAACGACGAGTGGAAATTTAACCATTATCCGTGGGTACGATTGTGTTGACACAGATACGCAAGCAAGCTCTAGTAGTGAGGGAAATCCATTCTATAATCCAAGTACCTGTCAAAAAAAACTCTGTCCAGGAGATGACAGCGTGCAATGTTGTCAGATAGAATACTCTTATGTTGAATAGAATTTTCTCAAAAAACCTCCCGAAAAAAATGTCCTCTATGCGCAATCGATTAGCTCTCTTTCTCTTCTCACTCTTGTTGCTTCCCTCTACAAGCTTTGCCGCGGTGCTGACAAACCCGCTCTACACAACAGACATCCGTGAAGTGATCGCTCGTATCATTCAAGCTATTTTGGGTATAACAGGAGCCGTTGCTCTTCTCATGTTCGTCTATGGAGGATTTCTCTTGCTCATTTCCGGCGGAGAAAATGAAAAAATAAAAAAAGGAAAAGAGACAATGAAGTGGGCTGTTCTGGGTTTAGCTGTCATCATTGGTGCTTATATGATTGTCAGCACCATCATCAATGCACTTGAAAAAGGAGTAGTGGCATAGTAAAATAAAATTGAATATTTTTTCTTAACTCAACTAATCACAATACTTTTTTAGGCTTCCCTACAAACAAAGGGAAACAGACTAACAAAGGAGGTTACATTTATGTCAAACATTTTATCTAAAAAGCATATTGGTTATTTCCTAGGAGCTTTCATAGCTCTTTCTTTTGGAGCTATTGCCCTTATGGGTATCCATAACGTACAGGCACAAGCTCTCACACCCGATGAGCTCTTTGGAGGAACAACAACAGGAGATCAATTTGCCTCAACAGCCGGTCTTGGAGAAGCTGATCTTGTGGATACGATCGGGTCTATTATTCGTGTTGCTTTAGGATTTTTAGGAGTGATCGCTGTGGTCATTATTCTCTTAGGTGGATTTAAGTGGATGACAGCCGCTGGAAACGATGATAAAGTGAAGGACGCGAAGAAACTCATTTTTTCAGGAATTGTCGGTTTGGTGATTGTCCTTTCTGCCTACGCTATCGCAAGCTTTGTGATCAATTCCCTTGTTACAGCGACCGCTGGTTCTACAACAACCACAACGTCTTCCAAATAGTTTCAAAGAAACTTCGTTTACTTTCAAACCACTGTCGAATGCGACAGTGGTTCACACAAGAGCATGAATTTTGTGCCCTTGTGTGAACCCCTCAACTTATGACCTTAAAACGTTCGACCGGTTTAGGAATCGTTTTCATGTTCTTTCTTTGTTTACTTCTATTTATCTTTCTTCCTGACTCTGCTTTGGCGCAATCTGCAACCTCTACAATTTCACAGGGGTTACAAAATACGGCTGGTACCACCTATGACACCAACTTGACAGCTACGGTCTTTATAGGGAACCTCATTCGAACGCTTATCGGAGCTACGGGAATTCTCTTTCTGGTGATTACCATCTATGCAGGAATTCTGTATATGACCGCCGCAGGAGATGATACGAAAATCAAAAAAGCAAAAGGAATGCTCACAAGTTCTGTCATCGGTATCATCATTGTTGTTGGAGCCTATGCTATGACAAGCTACATTGTCAGTGCCCTTTCTACAGCGGCTGTCCCAACCACAACAACAGCACCTCCAGGATAAGCAGCTAACTCTCAATCAACTTTTGAATTCAATCTATTCATACGATTATGAAAAACCTCTCTCTCAAAATAACCGCCTGGCTCTGTGTCCTTCCAACTCTTTTGCTCCCGGTTGCAGCTTTTGCTCAGCTCTCTGAAGCACAAACAGATCTTGAAGAAGTAGGAACAGCTATTGGAACAGACGCAACCAGCAACGATCTCCCAACACTCATCGGTAATATTATTTCTGCTCTTCTTTCTGTTCTGGGTATTGTTTTTGTGGTTCTTGTTGTTTATGCCGGTTTCCTTTACCTCACAGCTGCAGGTGAAGATGCAAAGGTAAAGAAAGCTAAAACCCTTCTCACTCAATCCGTCATCGGTCTGGTGATTATCGTCGCTGCCTACGCAATCAGTTCGTTCGTAATCGATGCATTGGTGGAAGTAGCTGGTTCCTAAAAAATTCTTTCAAAAATTTTAGAAACACCCGATCAGAAATGGTCGGGTGTTTTTTAGTGTGGAAAAATATCGCAAAATGAAAAACCCTGGCTTCGACTCATCCCCGCGCGTTTGGCGAGAGTGAGTGAAACCAGAGTTCGTCTCAATACGACCATCTCGGAGTCATCTGATAGGCTCCAATTTGAAGGTGTCCACCGGGTCTTGAAACGCGTCCCATATTGCAGGACAGCACATCTGAGTCCTGCTTGCTGGTGGGACGATAAACCACTCGATATACACCTCCGACTCTTATCTGTAACGAGGTGTGGAGATAAACGATCCCCGGTTCATCTCCAGCCCGCCAGGTCATCCACACATCCGTCTGAGTATTCAGATCAAGGGCAAAAACACTCCCATCGATCTGGCCATCGCCATCGCTGTCATAATAGACTTCAACAAAACCTGAGGCTTTTCCGAGCGGAGCATAGACCCCAGTGACGGGAACCCCATGATCGGTAAAGATCACCAACGGAGACCCTTGTCCCCCACAGCGCATACGTGCATGATTTTGATCCATTGCAACAATGTGCAGGGTGTTGGGCTCCATATGTTCGATGTTATAAATCGAGACAACAGTAGGCCCAGAAATGACCTCTACTTGAGCAGAGGCTGACCCAGACAAAATCCACAAAACCATCAAAAAACCCCAGAACAACGGCTTCATTCTTTCTCCTCCTTTAATCTGTTTGATTTTTTCAGAAATCTACCGTCATTCCCGCTCTTGCACGAGTGTCTCCCCAATCAACATCGCACAGGCCGCTTGCTCAGCAACAGTACTTGGTGCACGATCCTTCGGACACTCGACGATCGGATCTGCTGCAGAGGAACCGGCAGTAGGATGAATCACGGTTCGAGTTGGAGTCACAAGAGGTGGAAGCCCACTAGACCGACCCGTCTGGATAAAACCACCATTCCCGTAAGTTACGGTAGGGGCAGCATAACCACCGACCAAGCTTCCATATTCTCCTGAAAACACTCCGGCAGTAAACCGAGTGTCTCCATGATGAAGCGTCATCGGCATTCCCTTATCTATGGCCTTCTCAGCCAGTGCATAAGGATGACTATCGGTTGCTCTCACCAGATCAGCGGCTCCATGGGCAGGACCGGTGTAGTTGATTTCCAATCCGGACTGAGAGTCCAGCTTGGTCAAGGTTGCGCATCCCATCATCGACAAGAAAAAAATGGGCACGAGCTTCAATCTCAATCTCATGGCTTCTCCTTATGATGACCACTATCTGACTTCAAGGAACAAATAAGGCATTGAGGTAGAGGGGTTACAAACGTGCAAATGCATGAAAGTAGCACATCAATGCCTTATGTATTCCTTCAAATCATACAAAAGAAGAAAGGACTCTAACAATTTTTGACTCTTTTGTCAATAGATTAAGCCAAAATGTCAACGGGAAATAGAAATGTCCTACCTACAGGGATTTAGAAATGTCCTAGTGAGTGAGTTGTGAGAGGGCACAGTCTTTGGCGATTTGTTTTCTCCAAGGATGGTCGATGGTTGGTTTGGTAACCTGTTTGTTCGTAAGAACCCAAGTAGTTGTTTTTGTCTTCATTGGTCGTTCAGGGAGAACTTTGTAAGCAAGATATTTCCCACGAAGACGAATATAGATAGATCCATCAAGTCTCTCTTCGACCGTAACCTCATCACGCTTAGCGACAACCACGAGTTGTTTTTCTAGAAATTGATACCAAACATTTTTGTAAGAGACAGTGAAGTCATTTTGAACCGTTCGTTTTTCTTGACGAGAAAATACAGAAGAAAGACTGTCGAGTTCTTTCTTGGTAAGTTGGCTATGTAAGTCGGAGTCGTTCATCGCTTCAACACCAAATTGTTCGTTGAATTTCGGAAGGTATGTTTCAAGAAAGATGTTTCCTTCTTCTAACGTGGAAACGTTTGCAAGTCGGAGTTCTTTAATGAGACGGTCTTGGAGTGTTTCAAATAGTCGTTCGACTCTTCCTTTCGCTTGAGGACTGTTTGCAAAAATGAGTTCAACATGAAGCTCTTCTGCCGCTCGTTGGAACTGTGTCTTCAAATCTGGATTGTCTTTCGCTTCTTTGCAATTCATCTTGTACGTGCTGAATTTATCAAGGTAAATGGAACGTGGTTTGCCGTGTTGTTCGAGATATTCCTTCCAAAAGGTAAAGACGGGGACAACTCCTTCGTGAAATCCAAACGTTGCTTTTGTAATGCATCCTGTTGCGTCATCGATGGAAGCAAGAAGACAACACTTCGGTCCTCTGTTTTCAAACCAATCTTCATAGGAACCGTCGAACTGTTCCATCTCTCCCTGGCAGGAACGTCTCTGTCTCCACGAACGATGTTTAGAGCCAGCTTTCTTTCTTCTTGGTTTCCACAAACCTTCTGTTATTTGAATCGCTCGAATGGTCTTGGGGTCATGAATAATTTCGTGACACTCTCTTAATTTCTCACACGCAAACGTTGGTTTGAAATCTGGATACTTCTCTTTCAGAAGATTGATAATTTCGTTTCGTTTCTCTTCAGACAAACGACGATTGCCAGGCTTACCACGATTCCCGTGAACCAAACCTTTTGCCCCTTTTTCAAAAACAACAGACTTCAGTCGACGTACCTGACGTGTTGAGATTTTAAGAAGCTTTGCTGCTTCTGTTCCATTAATTTTACCATCAATGATTCGCTTTATGATTCCGTGTCTGTCTACTTCTTTTTGAGACATAGAGATTGTTTCCATACCTCACTATTGTAGCGAGGTAGGACATTTCTATTTCCCTCAAGTAGGACATTATCATTTCCGTGTGACATAGATTAAGCCAAAAAATAGCTAAATATCGCTCTAAAAATCTTCAAAGAAAAAGCAGCTCGTGTTTAAACGGCTGCTGTAAGCGTCTCATTTATAACCCAAAGCCTGACAGGTACTGAAAGGAAGCTTCTCTTCATCGCACAACTGTTTATTTGATGTTTTGGGAACTGGAACAGGCCGTTGCTGTACTGGAGTGGAATTCACCTCGACTTGTCCTTTAATCTGGGTTTTAGTGAGTCCATCCTCGTATATTTGTTGCTTGACCCGAACGTCGCCGTTGGGTCCTTTATACGTTAAATCTGTGGACTGAACCTGCGAATTCCACGCAGGAGGGATATCTTTTTTAGGCGGTTCATTAAACCAGATGGCAATGAGCCCGACAATGGTTAGAATGCCTATGGCCCAACGAGAACCGGGGATACGTTCTTTGACAGCGTATCCATCAACCACCCGAGCTTTTTCCACCAGTCGAACAAGAGCTCCTAATCCAATCACTCCCAAAAGGAAAAGGAGAGACTGAACCATTTTGGATGACTGGATGTAGTTCCAGGCTGTTGTAAGACCACCACCAATCGCCGTGCCAGCTTCTGGGTTCCCCTGATACGTGCCGTAGACGTAGGCGATCCCCAAGGGAAGAATTCCAAAAAGGAACAATAAGGGCTTGTAAGAATTCTTTACGGCGAGTTCTGCCTGAGCCCTATATCCTGCCTCAACCAACGCCATGGAAAGAGCAACTCCTACTCCACAAGAGGCGAGAATCACCATACGCATCAATGGACTCAGGTTCAGTGCAACAGCGTAAAACTCCATTCCGCTGCAAACAAGAAGCCCGAAAGCAACGATTCTTCTTCCAATGGATGTGAGCCAATCATCTCTCATCGACGGAAAGAGGGTACGGATCCATGACGAAGCCATCTGGAAAATAGGAAATGAAATGGTGACCACGAAGGCCAACCATCCAGAGGCGAAAGTCATCCACAAGGCGAATGCCTTGGCACTTACATCCATCCCAAGATAAGGAACCGTGCCTGTTAGGGGTGTAAATACGCCCTGTACAAACATCATCGCAGACAAAATCAACAGACTCACCACAGCCAAAATTGGCATCCAGATCACACTTGTAAGACCTGCAATCGCCAATACAGCTTTGATCGGATTCATCTGTTGTTTGGCAACAACGCGCTTGATCTCACACACAGCGCGTATGATCTTGGTGAGTTTGTCTTGCTCTCCACCCAAGAAGATATCTAACGTATCTTCAAACTCGACCAGAGCTTCCTCGCAGAAACAACCCGGAGGGGCACCGTCTTGACCAATCCTTTCAAAGAACGCCGCACCGATGAGCTGATTCACCCTCAAGGCAGGAGGCTGAACTTGCAGCATCTTTTCGACCAGTTTCTCGAAATCCTGACGATCCATCCAAGTGCGTCGACCCGCGCACTGCAAAGCCCGACGAGTTCGAATGGCAGCGCGAAAAGTTGCCCAGGTCTCTTCAGAAATTTGATGATCCCAACTTTTGGGCACCATGAATTGCTTTCTCAAAGCCGCAATAACTTCTGTTCCAATTTCGTCAGCACTGTCTACGAGAGTCAGCCATTCCTGAAAAGAATAGACCTGCCAAGGAGCTGTGGGAGCAATTTCTTGCGTGGTCTGACCCTGACCATTGCGTCCTCCTCCAGTGGAGATCTTGGTTTTGGGGTGTTCTCGAATCCACCGCACAGAAAAGTTGGTAAACTCTCGATCAAGAACCACAGGCGTCCCTTGTTCAGTCAAGACAATCTTTCCCTCAGCGTCTGTTCTGACAGGAAAAAACGGACGCATACCGTAGTAGTCTGGAACCACGACGATTAAATCCAACGCCGCTTTACGATCAGTAGGTGCTGTGTCGGAAGCAGATATAACCTTTCCAATAGCTTCGTCAACTCGACGCTCTAAAACATCGGCTGTTGCGTCTCCAATCCCCAACAGAGCTGGTGCGGTATTCTTGAGCACCATGCGCAGAGCTCTGATTGAGGGACGATTATCTCCAGGCCACAGATTCAAGGCATGCTTGTTGAGCATTTCTGAAACGGCCCCAAGAATCAAATGTGGAGCGTACCGCAATCCCGGAATAGCCTGAACGGCCACAACCAGAGCAGAGTTAGGACCAAAGGTTGCTTTGAGAACACGCCTGGCAAGAGTATTCTCATTATCACCAGCAGCGATCCCAGCAGTGATGGTTTTCTCGGCAACTTCCTCAAAATGACGTTTAATCACCGTCTCTGTCAGATAAGCTGCAAGCGGGGAAGCCATGTATTCCTCCAAAGTCAAAGGTTAACAAAACAAAAGACCTTCTTCTGAAGAAAATACCATCAAAAGAAGGTCTTTTTTTAACTGATTTATTTAAAACTGTCAACGCAGGCAAGCCGTTCCAAAGGCTCAGAAAAGAAGTTCTTCTTGTAACTGAACCCAGGAGTGTTTATGTCCAATTGCTTGAGTGACAGGTGCTCGATCTTTATTACGACCGATCATCACCCCCCCCACCACCTGTCCATTTCGTTCAAACACTTGGGTAATTCCCCCTTGCTCAAACGAACCAACAAAATGAATTTGATCAGCAGAAGCTTTATCAACATCTGCAACAAAAATAATCTCCAGTCCTAAAATATTCGTTGCGTAGGAAGAAACAAGGTTAAACGGAGTCTTTATTCCTATCATATTTTTTGCAACTACTCTTGCTTGACTCATGGCATTCATCCAATTTCCAACACTGAGTTGTCTTCCTACTATGGGGTCGAAAAACTCTGCGACATCTCCTGCAGTAAAAATATCTGGAACAGATGTTTCAAGATATTCATTGGCTCTGATTCCCAAGTTTACCTCTACTCCTGCCTGTTTCAACCAAAAAAACTGCGGTTCAATCCCAATACCAATTCCTAAAATATGGGCTGAATATTCCTGCTTGTTCGTGGTAAAACCTTCTAACTCTTTCTCCCCAAGAATCGTTCTGAACTCTTCATTAGGATGAAGTTCTACTCCCTGCTGACTAATGTAGCGCGTGATAAGCTCCCCGCAAACCGGTTCCAAAATACGATTCCAAAAAGAGTTTCCTCGATATACAAGAGTCGTTGGAATATTGAAATGATGAAACAAATTTATATATTCACAGGCAATAAACCCGCTGCCATAGACCGCTCCCCGCTGTATGCCTTGGTGTTGCATCACTAATTGTAAAAAATGATCAGCATCATCCAATGTTCGAAAATAAGAAACTCCTTTTGCATCATCCTCAATCGAACGCACCTGTGCACCTGTAGCAATCAAAAGTTTATCGTAAGGATATTCACGACCGTTTGAAAGACCTACAAATTTATTTCTCGGATCTAAATGTTGGGCAATCACCCCTGGCAACCATTCAATACGTTGCTGTGCGTACCACTGTTCTTTCTTCAAAAACACCCGTTCGCGAGGAATTTTTCCTTTTATATAATGAGATAAAAGAACACGGGAATACAACGGGTGATACTCTTCACTGACAAGGGTGATATCCGCTTGTGGGTCGTGTTTGCGCAATTCTTCCGCTGCAGTTGTTCCAGCGATCCCCCCACCAATAATCAAATAATTCATAAACGAAGGACTATAATTCCGGAAAGAGCTGGGTTCCCTCTTCATCAAAAATAAAAATCGCAAGCGTTGGGCAAGATTGGGCTCCAAGCATAATATTTTCCTTTTCTTCTTCTGTCACCTCAAGCCATCGCTCATAGGTATGCCCGTTTGGCTCAGTTCCATGATCAAAAACCCACGCTTTATTTTCTTCATTGAGCTGAAACGTTTCAGGAGCAATCGTAACGCAAGAAGCAGCACCAATACACAGGTCAGGATCGACGACGACACGAATTTTTGGCATACATGAGTCTTCAATAAATATTTAATGAAATCTTTAACCGAAGTATTTCTCTTTATAAAAACGAATCAACTCTTCCACGGCAGGAAGACAATTCGGATTTCCGATTCCTACTTTTGTTTTTTGCTGAACCAGTTCAAGAGTATGGGCTCCTTCCAAAACCGACCTCTCAATATCATGATCTGTCACCTTAGAGACTGGGTCAATAATTCGTGAAGTCTCCACGATAATATGATTAAACTGTTCTGTACGACGATAATAATCGTTAATCGCGTCACGCAATGCTTTGTCACACAAAACAGAACAATGAAATTTCCTCTGTGGAAGTCCGCCTAGACGATCCATAATATCCTGAGGTTTAAGTTTGCGAGCTTCTTCAAGAGTCATTCCTCCATTTTCTGTGACCATAACGCTCGCCATCGACGTTGAGGCAATTGCACTTCCACATCCAAAAGTCTTCCAACGAAAATCCAAAATACGCTCCGTTTGTGGATCTACCCTCATCCAGACACGCAGTTCATCTCCACACGCAGGCGACCCCACTTTTCCAATGGCATTATAGTCACTCTCGTTGGCATCCTCATGCATGAAATGACGAGGGTGAAAAAAATGATCCTTTACCACGTCGGTATAAAACCAAGATTTTGCATTGTCATGCGTAGTGACATCACCTTTGGTTCCGTCAACGGGTTCTTGTTTGTGTGTCATAAGACTTTTTTAAAATAAAATGTCTATAAAAAATATTTTTCATCAACCCTCACAGGAGAAAGTGAGCGTAACTTTTCTACCAAAGGAGGAAGAGTATCGATCACATATTCAATATCCTCTTTGGTGGTTGAATGTCCTAAGGTAAAACGTAATGACCCATGTGCCACCTCATAAGGAAGTCCAAGAGCTAAAATAACATGACTAGGATCCAAGGAAGCGCTTGTACAGGCTGAACCAGTAGAAGCATAAATTCCGTGAGCATCCAGATAAAGAATGAGAGCCTCTCCCTCAATATCCATAAGGGAAATGTTCACATTATTAGGAAGACGTTGTTGAGGATGACCGTTTAGACGGGTTTTCTTTATAGATCCTTGAATCCCTGCAATCAAACGATCGCGTAAAGGGATAAGACGTTTGGATTCATTTTCCCGATCTTTCTGAACCAGCTCCAGTGCCTTCGCCATCCCGATTATTCCAGATACATGTTCTGTTCCTGGACGAATAGCTCGTTCTTGAGATCCCCCAAATTGAAGAGGTTGAAGTTTGATTGTGCGTTTTAAGTAGAGAAGACCTATTCCCTTTGGTCCATACATTTTCGAACCATTGAGTGTAAGCATGTCCACATGTAATGATTCCACATCCAGATCAAGATACCCAGAAGCCTGGCAGGCGTCAGTGTGAAATTTGAGAGCTGGACGCTTGTGTGCATCACTCCATTTTTTAATCATGTTTCCAATAGCCGCAATGGGTTCAATGGTGCCGATTTCATTGTTGGCATACATGATGGAAACCAAAAGAGTATCCTCACGCAAGGCTGCCTCTACCTGCTCAGGAAAAACCAGACCGTCACGATCGGTCTCTAAATAAGTCACTTCAAATCCTTCCTTTTTTTCAAGATGCAACATGGCTTCTAAAACGGCATGATGTTCAATGCGTGTGGTGATGAGATGTTTTCCTTGATCCTGATTTTTTCTGGCATAGCCCAAAATGGCCAAATTATCTGATTCCGTTCCGCCTGAGGTAAATAATATCTCGTCGCTTCGTGCATTAAGAAGGGCGGCAATCTGTTCGCGCGCCTTGTCGATGGCATCTTTCACCGTTTTTCCAATAGAATGAAAACTGGAAGGATTTCCAAAACTCTCCGTAAGATACGGCAACATGGCTTCATACACCTGTGGGTGAAGCGGGGTGGTAGCTGCGTGATCTAAATAAACGCTCGATTTCATAAGCGCCAAAAAGCGTAACAAAAAAAGGCTCTTTTTTCAAGCCTTTTTAAAGTCCTTTAGGATTTCTTAGGAAGACGGAAGACGAACTGATGGCGCTCATCCCACCGGAGCATCGGCTTCGCCAAATAACTGTCGAGCCGCATCCCATTATCATTGCGTAACATACCGAAGACTCTCTGGTCGCCGTCCGCGTGGATCTGCTTCATACCGACGAAAGTATATTCATCCATAGATTGGTCGGTATATTGCAAACTGAATTGCGGACCTACCTCGGGAGGACAAAGTTCAAGACCTAACTCTTGCGCTTTGGCGAAAATTTGGTCTGTCGTAGCACCGCTCGGGAATCCAAGGTCTTCTACGCTAAGACGGATAAGCTTTGCCTCCTCCGGAGATTTGAGTTTCCATTTTTTCCAATCTGGTTGCCTTGGGTCTTCCTCACGAAGCGAACGCTTAAAGTCATCGTGCGCCATCATTAATTTAGTCTCCATATAGATATGATGTCCGCTTCGTTCGAGAAGCTCCTCAAGCTCGCGTTCGTCTTTTCCGCCAATCTCAATGCTTTGGCGACGAATGTGACCTTCTGGAAATTTGGTATAGACGTGCTCAACACCTTCCGACAGACGATCAAAAATTCCGGGTTCGAGCTTGCCGACGTAGGCTTTGGTCGATTCGTTGATCTCGTCGATCGAATGGGCGACTTGATGCTTTTCACAATCGAAGACGGCGAGCATATCTTGCTCGGAGCGGAGATCTTTCTCGTTTGGATCGTAGTGAATTATTTCACGCCATACAGCGTGTTGGACTGTCCATGCTAAAAGACGCTCGACAGAAGATCTATGAGCTGATTCTACATAATATTTTCCAAATTCCGTCTTCAACACACGTTGTGCTCGGTCAGTAAATTTTGGAAGAGCTTCCATCCACGAAACAACTTCACCGTAAGACTCTGCTACGGTTCTTCGAGCCTTATTTGAAGTACTTAAAAGTCGGATCTGTTCATCTCCTTGTTTGCCGCTAAAATCAGGATCCAATGCTGCAAAAACTTCGAAAGGACTTGAACCTGAATATCCACCATCAATGCCAAACATCGAACGAGTGACTCCTTCTTTCTCCAACCAATCTTTCATCATCATGCGCATCTGATGTGTACGTCGCATATTATTAACCAAAGGACGGGACACATTCACAAACACGGTTAAAGCACGTCTTTCTGGACTTGTCATTTTTCCCCAACGAAATACCTTCGCTGCCGGATAAAGAGTCGTAAACGTATCACGACCCACATAAAATTCGCCTGGATACGGTTTCCCCGCTTCTGCGGATCGCTTACTCTCCTGATTAATCCAGGAAATATATTCCTTAAAAGCAGGAAGGCCTTTTTCAACCACTTCGGCATACAAAGAACGAGCTTTCTCTTCAACAAGAAGAATACTTTGAATTATAGACCCTTTGTCATAACGATCCTTTTTGGTTGCGTCTACCAAAAAAGTCACAGCGACTTCCAATATCCGCTTATGTAAAATTTGGGAAAAGGATTCAATCGTACGTCGTTTATTGAAATTTCTATGGTGTGCTTCAAAGACTTCAGCTGAAACTGGAAGAGGTATTTTCTCTGCTATTTGATTTAAATCCTTTTCAAACGATGAAGGAGATTCCTGTTTTCCCCATCCATACATCTGGGCAATCGTCCGAAGCCCATCGATGATAAACTCTTTTTTCTTTTGAGGAATGGAACCACGGGAAATGAGGGCTTCTAACGTATTGGAAATTTTTTCATCATCATTTTCTTTTAATGCGAAATAAAGATGTTGAAGATCGACGATTTTTAACGGTTTGTCAAAAACGGATTTAAATTCTTTCGAGAGATAATAATCTGTATCATCCTCATCGTCCTCTAATGTTGGATTTGATTCCATCTCATACCACCAAGGATCATGATCAGGCATTGGGACTTCCAAACGCACAGCGATAGTCTGTGCTCTTGTGGAAGGTTCGTTTAAAGATGTATTTGGGAAAGATTTCTTCAACAATACCTTCCAGTTGGGAATAAATAATGTATCTGCAGGGAGAGAAATTTGAGACGGTTCAATTGATTGATCAAGATGATGTAATCTAACGACATCATCTTCTGTGTATCGTGTCTCTGATTCTGAAAGTGTCCAAATCAGTAAGTCGCTCATTGTTATTACATCTGTCAAAAATTGTTGAAGGATTAACATACGTCTGTTGGGATTATCATACTCCCACACAGTCTGTTTATTTTTAAAAAATGCTCTAGCAACATCTATATTCGAAACAGCCCTACGAACAAACAACCGAGCAAGATGTCCGCCACAGGAACCATGATCTATAAGGCTTTCAAAAATATTATTTAGTAAAAAATCCTCACAAATAGACTCGTATCCTTCTGCCAAGGTTTCCCAACGATCAACACTATTTACATCAAAAAATTCAGCTGATTTTTTAGAAGAATATTTTTCGATTGCACGATATGTTTTTTCAATCTTTTCCCATCCTTCTTTCGATGGAAGTATAGAGAAAAAGTATCCCTCATATAAAGAGAAAAGCTGGTCAGAAGCCTTCCTCCCTTCCTTATTTCTCCATTCTTCAGGTGATTTTATCCCAAAGTTTGGTTTTTTCTTTTCAAGAGATGAAAGGGGAATTTCTCTTTTTTGGTTATGGTTGTCTGTAAACATATCTTTTCTTTCAAATCTGAATCAGGATTTAGAATTTATTTTTTCTAATTCGTTATAAAATGCTTCAAAAGATTTTTTTATTTTTTCTTTACGTTCTAAAGCTAATTTAAGGAATATCTCCAAATTCAATCCTCTTTTTTCATCCTCCCGGCTTCGAATGATTTCAAAACGGAATTAGGCATATGGCAATAGAGCTTTTTTATAATCCTTCTCACTCATTCTCTCAATTCTTTCAAGAACTTTATTCACAGATCGTCGAATTTCAGCAAAGGAGAGACCACTATTTCCTTTAGCGATTTCTGGGAGGATGATATTATAAATCGGCATATAAAACATACTATCCTCACCGTTTATAGATCCGTTTGGATTGTAGTCCGATGAAAGATGTTCATCAGGATCCCCAATATATTTGAATGCTTGTGCCTTATCAATACAAAGAAAACCTCCTATTTTTTTTCTTAAAAAATGTCCTGCGTGCGGGTCATGATTTGAAATAAGCCAATCTAATACCTGTTCAATAACGATCTGTCGCAATTCCTGATCTGTTAATGCTTTAACAAATTTGGAAGGATTTTCTCGTGCTTTATGCAAGTCATCCCAAAGAGAATCGGTGGTTTCTTCCCAGCGGACAAAGACTTTAAATATGCCATTCATCCTACCCAGCTTAACGTTCATAGTTGTATCCAAATTCAAAAATTGAGACAGACCGGATACAAATTCATCGACAAAAGCTCTATGTAATCTTTCCTTGGGATAATCCTTTGCCATCCAAATACTACCATCTTCCTTAGAGCGGAATTTCGTATGGCTGGTTCCATCCATACTTCCACCCTGAATACCTTTGCGATCCTTTAACTCTTCCATTTTAGAAGTAACATCCTCCGCTATTTCCAAAATTTCTTCTAAAGATTTAGATGCAATAGTTTCTGAAGAAGCTAACAAGGTATGTAATTGATCAGTAGGAACGATCGAAATAGGATTAGTATCTTTTTCAACTTCAATGGGAAAAAGTTCCATTTCTCTATTTGTTTTAAATGTTTTCATATTTTTATTCCATCTCTTGGTCATCTTCAAACTCCGCATAACGCGCTGGATCTTCTAAATAAAGATTATAGCAAGGTTGGGAACAAAAACTCAGAAGTTTGCCTCCATACTCTTTTGTCATCGCTTCTTCTAATTTTTTGATAGGGAGTCCGCACACATCGCATTCGTTTATGAATTCTCCTACCTCATGTTCTATGCTATTCATAAATATTTGTTAATTTGTAAGTGTTATTCCAAAAGAAGCGTTGACCGCATAACCAATCACATATCCAATAAATGCCGCAGCCAAAGACACCGCCAACATCTCGATTCCACTTTTTATTTTTGAGGTGCGGGTAAATGAAGCGGCCCAAACTCCTACAAAAAAGAGAGAGATAGCGGTCAAGACAATCGCAGGAACCATGGCTTGTTCCACAGGAAGCAGAAAATAACATGATAACGGAACAGCGCCACCTAACACATAAAACACCCCCATCACAACAGCCGCCCGCATTGGATGCGTGGGCTCCGGATGAGCTTCAAGCCCGTGACGCTCATGGAACATAGCTTCTGCCTCAGTAGCATGCTTGGTTGAAAGATAACTTCCTGCTGCCATAGATGTGGCTTCCGAAGCAATCAAAACTAACCCCGAGAGAATAACGATATATTGGCTTTGAGTTCCTACAGCGATTCCCGTGATCGTGCCCAAAGTCGAGACAAGGGAATCTTCCAAACCAAAAACGATTTCGCGCATTGAATCAACAATTTCATGTTGTAATGTTTTTCCATCCATAAAGTTTAGGAGTAAGATAAAGGAAGCTTCCTTTATTTTATCATCAAATAGGTTCACCTTATGCACATTCCAGAGCCTTTGCTTGCGTACAAAAAATTAACCTTGTTAGTGGTTGCCGACGGTGAAAAAGCACTGTTCTTCTCTTTGCATGGAAGAAACGCTGAGCCCGTCGGAGAAATCGACATAGATTATCCGCCCAAAGACAATCTTGAACGCACTTCCACCATGACGCCAAGCGGCATGCATTCAGCAGAGCAAAGTGAAAATCTTGGCATGGAAAAAGAGCGCCGCTTCTCTCATATTCTTGCTAAAGAGCTTCTCCAACGTCTGCAACAAGACACCTACGAAGAGTTAATCCTCACAGCTCCGCATGAGCATCTCAACGAGTTTACGAAAGCTCTCCATAATGATGTTCGAAAACGACTCGTGGACACAATCCCAAAACTCCTCACTAAAGAACCTTTGCCAGAAATATTGGAACGGATTCAGAAAATAAATTAAACAACAAAAAACAATAGAAATTTCTATTGTTTTTTGTTGGAGGCCACGGCCGGGATTGAACCGGCTCGTCGAGGTTTTGCAGACCCCTGCGTTCCCATTTCGCCACGTGGCCATAGCTATGAATGACGAAACTCGCGATCTTTGCGTTCACGGGCGCCCAGGCACACCATCAGATGTACGTTTGGGTACGTCTGATGGGGCTGCCAGCCCGTTCACGCAAATCTCATCGAGTTTCATCATTCATAGCATAAAACTTCTCTCATTCGAATCTGTATTCATTGTTGGCATGGAGCGTATCAAAATACGTAAGAGAGATCAATAATCGAAACACCCTCACCGGATAGGCGAGAGTGTTTTTAATTCTTTTGTTTAAAAAACTTCGACGGTTGCGTATTTTACGCCGAAGGTTTTGGCATTCTGAAGATCTTTCATCCAGATATCCATTTTATAATGATAACGGACATTCATTCGATCTTCCACATAGAAGACTCGATCCCCATACAGTTCAGGAATACGCACACGTGTTCCGATGGGAAGAAAATTGGCTGCTACCACGTTTTCTTCATTTCGTGCACATACATCCAGTCCTGAGGCGGTAATACACGGAGTATCGTCCGTCTGAGCAGGGTCAGAAGTATAAGCGGTCAGGGGGATCTTGAAATAATCACGAGCTGGAGCATCCTCAGATCTAGGAAGACGACCGTAATCTGTGGTTTCATTTTGCATGGAAGAAACAATCATGGAGATGGTTTCATCATCTAAAACGACCTGTTCTAATTCCATATCCGCATTCGTGAGTTTTGGAAAAAGCAGATAAGCCGTTGCTACCAGAATAAACACTAAGGTCGAAATATTTATTGATTGACGACGAATGGGTTTAAAAAGAATCTCTAAACGTACCAAAAACTGATAGATTCCTGTTAAGGCTGTCCGACTATAATAAACATCTTCGTCCCAAATACGATTAAATTGTGTGATTGTCTTATTCAACATACCCGCCGTCTTCCTCCTACAGTCGACGTTGGGCATGTAAAATAGGAACAGAACATTGAAAATAAAAAACTTCCCTGTTAGGAAGTGTGAGAAGAATACCATAAAAAACCATTTTTGTCAATCATTACGGCTGTTCGACAATGCATTTTTCGTGTAATCTTAGATATAAACGTATGTCAACACATTCATACAATCGCCAAGGCTGGAAACAAAAAAAATCATTCAAAGAAAGATCCCCCCTAAAAAAAATAGGGCTTAAAAGAATTCCTTTTAAAAATATCGTCTTGATTGTAACTGCTGGTGTGTTTGCAGGATTATTAGCCCTTTTGGGATTCGTAGCTTTTATTTCTCGAGATCTCCCCAACCCAAATTCCCTCACACAACGAAGCATAAGCCAAACGACAAAAATATATGACCGAACAGGCACTCATGTCCTGTATGAAATTTTTGGCGATGAAAATAGAACCCTCAAACAGCTTCAAACAGGTTTTTGTGGAGATAGTTCTGAACTTGAATTGGATGCAAGCGGAATTCCTTTGTTTGTTGTCCAAGCGACCATTGCCGCGGAAGATCACTCATTTTGCCAACATGGGGGTTTTGACTTTAAAGGTCTTGGTCGCGCCGTTATTCAAAACCTCATGGGAAATCGTGTGGGCGGATCAACACTGACTCAGCAATTAGTAAAAAATGCCATTCTCTCAGGAGAAAAAACACTGACACGAAAGACAAAAGAACTGATTCTTTCTGTGGAACTTGAACGTCGTTATACAAAAGATGAAATGCTTCAAATTTATTTGAATGAAATTCCTTATGGATCTACCTATTACGGAATAGAAGCTGCCAGTCAAAATTATTATAAAAAATCTGTCAATGAATTAACACTCGCTCAAGCGGCCACTCTCGCCGCTTTGCCAAAAGCCACAACATTTTATCTCAATAATGCAGACCGTCTTCAAGCTAGACGGGATTATATTTTAGGTGAAATGCTTGATCTTGATTTTATCACTCAAGATGAACATGACGCAGCTCTCTTGGAAAACACACCTGTAAAAGTTTCTTTAACCAACATCTATGCTCCTCATTTTGTTCATTATGTAAAAGAACAATTAGAAGAAACCTATGGTCCTCGAGCTGTCGAAGAAGGAGGTTTAAAAGTCATAACCACTCTGGATTATGACAAACAAAAAATAGCTGAGGAAGAAGTATTAAAGGGTGTAGATACTCTTTCTGAACGATACGGTTTTTCTAACGGTGCCTTGGTGGCACTGGATCCAAAAACGGGACAAATTCTTGCAATGGTTGGATCCAAAGATTATTTTGATGACTCAATCGATGGACAGGTCAACGTTGCCACACGTCTGCGCCAACCAGGAAGCAGCTTCAAACCGATTGTTTATACAAAAGCGTTTGAAATGGGTTACACGCCTAACACGATTCTTTGGGATGTAGAAACAACCTTCCCAACCGTTACAGGCAATTACACCCCTCATAACTATGATGGTGGAGAACGTGGACCTTTAAGCATGCGAAAGGCTCTACAGGGTTCACTTAACATTCCTGCCGTCAAAACTGTCTATCTAGTTGGAGTAGAAAATACCTTAAATTTTGCCACCTCTCTTGGATATTCTTCCTTTTCAAATCATAGTGCTTTTGGACTTTCTGTGGTGTTGGGAGGAGGCGAGGTAAAACTATTAGAACATGTAAATGCGTATGCAACCTTTGCAAATGAAGGGATAAAAAATGAAACAGTGAGTCTTCTGCGTATAGAAGACTCAGATGGAACTATTCTCGAAGAATGGAAACCGAGAGAAGGGAAAAAAATTCTTAATAAAAATGTCACAAGAATGATCACAGATGTTCTCAAAGATAACAACGCTCGATCGTATGTCTTTGGACCTAACTCTTATCTACAACTTGGTGAACGTCCTGTGGCTACCAAAACAGGAACGACAAACGATTATCGAGATGCTTGGACTGTTGGATATACCCCTTCTTTGGTTGTAGGAGTATGGACAGGAAACAATGATAATTCTCAAATGACTGCAGGGGCGGATGGATCGGTGATTGCCGCCCCTATTTGGAATGGATTTATGCGTAGAGCTTTGGAAGGAACCCCCATCGAAACATTCAACGTACCAGAAATCAAAGCTACAGGAAAAGCCGTTTTAGATGGACAAATAAGCTCAAAGACATTGGTTATAGATAAAGCCTCTGGAAAACTTGCTACAGAATATACTCCAGATAGTTACAAAGAAGAACGCATCTATGCTGAATATCACTCCATTTTGCATTATGTAAATCCGAAAGATCCAACAGGTGAGATTCCTCAACATCTTGAGGAAGATCCAAACTATACGGCTTGGGAAACAGCTGTCCAAAACTGGATCCAAAAGAAACAACAGGAAACAGGAATCGAAATCCTCAGTGAACCCACCCCTACACAAGAGGATGATTTACACGTTCCCTCAAACTTCCCTTCTGTTAAAATAACTTCCCCGGAAAAAAATGAAGAAATTGACTCTCGTTCCATCACTATCGCTGTTTCCGCAAGCGCTCCAAGAGGAGTTGTTCGGACTGAATTTTTCATTAATGGTCAATATCTAGGATCGGATGATTCATCTCCTTTTAGTCTTTCAAGTTCTATTCCCAGTTCTATTTCACGAGGTGTTCATACACTCAAAGTGATCGCTTATGACGATATCGAAAACGTAGGAACAGACACTGTCAGTATTCAAATAAATTCAGAGGGAGATCAAGAATCTTTAGAATTGATTGATCCAAAAAATGGTCAAACGATTGAACGTACAAAAAATACGTATACGATCGTTGTTTCACTAGAAAACCCTGAATTGTATCAGTCTGTGAGTGTCTACAGTGAAACACTAGGAAATGGTGTTCAGGAGTTGATAGGTCAGATACAAAATCCAGGCTCTCCTTTTTTGACATTTGAATGGATTCTCCCAGAATCTGGAAACTGGGCGCTTTCAGCCCGTGCTGTTTCAAAAACAGGTTCAGATAGTCTTTCAACAGCTGGTTCAATGGTAAAAATTATTCCATCCGCTGAACAAAAAGCCCAGACAACACAAGAAAATTCAAATCAAAAAGAGATAAAAAATGATGAAATTAAATTATTCTAATATTTTCTCTCTTTCTTCTTTATGGTCAGTTTAAAACAGTTTACTGTCTCTTTAAAACAGACCTCTCTCCAAAAATTTTTCCAAACGTTAAAGACTCTTTTTTTGCGTTTCCCGCTCGTTATTATTGATTCAGTTCTGATTGCTGTCTCTTCCGTTATGCTTCTTTCAGTCACTGCATATCCGTGGTCTGATGCAGTGGCAAACGAGAAGATCGTTGATATCCTCGTGCATTTGGTCGCTGTTACTGCGCTGGCAATGCCGTTGCTTGCAGCGGCACAATTATATACTCAACAACGCGTCTGGAAACATCTGTGGTATCAGATCATTCCATCAGTTCCCGTACTTTTTGGAATGATCATCTATTTCTTTACACTTCCGAAATTTTCGGATGATTTGCCGCTGGTTATTGGAATTCAATATATAATTTGGACAGGTTGCGCCTATCTCCTATTTCTTGTGGCTCCGTTCCTGTCGCGGAAGGGATTGAATGATTCGGACCAATGGTGGTATTGGGGAAGACTCGTGTTAAAACGATTCCTCTTAGCAGTACTGTTTGCTGGTGTGTTGTTTTTCGGAATCATTTTTTCTCTGCAAGCCGTTCGTTTTCTGTTGCAAATAAAAATCCATGAAATTCTGATTCCTCAGATATGGGTTGTTCTGGCTTCGTTGGTTGCTCCGTGGATATTTCTTTCTGGACTTCCAACTGTGATTGAGCACACAACGCACAAGAAGACAATCGATGCTCCGATACTAGGATCGTTTGTCTACTTCATTCTTCTGCCGCTTTTGTGTGTTTTTATCTTCATTTTATATCTGTATCTTGGAAAAATTGTTTTAACCTGGAATTGGCCCGATGGAGGAGTAACACATTGGATCCTCGCAATATTTCTGATTGGGTTGGCCACATTTTTTCTGCATCATCCTATAAGAAACGAGCACAGACATTTACGGAATATATTTCGTGTATTTTTTGCTCTCCTTATTCCGATGATGGTCATATTTTTCATGGCATTTTCAATTCGTCTGGAAGCCTATGGACTGACAGCCAACCGTCTGCTTATGTTGGGCTTGGGAATTTGGATGATGTTTGTGAGTTTGTCTATCGCCCTGCGTCGATCACCGATTTTACCCCACCTAATCTTATCGGCGATTATTCCATTTTTTCTGTTCACGATCGGTCCCTATAGCGCGTTTAACATCGCACAACGTGCGCAGAACGCGGATCTTGAAGCACTGCTTACAAAATACGATCTTCCAACTTCGGATGCTTCCTATGTTTCCACACAGGACTGTCAGTATATGATGTCCGCCTTCTCGTATCTTGTTACATTCTATGGAGTAGAAACAGTCGAACCTTATATCGGTTCTTGGCAAGAAAAAACCATACATGAAGATACTGAACCCAAAACCGTATTCCAACGGAAATATGGACTTAATTGCCAACTAAATACAGCGCCATACGATCCAGACGCTTTCCTTATGTCTTGATATTATTATTCGAACGAAGATCGCGCGCTGGAGATTGGTGATCATACCTATCTTCTCCCTTTTATTAGTATGATGATTACGTCTCAAGGACGTACGTATCAGGCAAATTCCGAAGAATTATTTCGGGTATTTATGCAAAATGAGACCGTTGTTGTCGAAAAAGGATCGGGCGTTTCGCTTGTATTTGAGACAGATGCTTTATTTACCAAACTGTCTGAGGAACAGGTTGGTATTGGAGTGGATCCAAATATCCTGCGTATCAAAGCAAAAACTCCTGCGATCACCGGTGAGTTATTTATCGAGTCCGTTGAGCTTACAACAAAGGTAGGTGACCATTTGTCTCCAACTTCAATGAACGGATGGATCATCATAACTTTGTTGAAAGAGTAACTTTTTGTAAACTGAATTTTTATTGAAGGGCAAAAAATGGGAAATGGTCAGGTTGATGAAAATCTGGTTTCTCACCTGGAACTGGAGCATACGCTAAAAATTGACCACTTAAAATCGCAAAAGCATTTATAGCCCGGATGTTTTCAGGAATCATATGGTACGGAATCAGTATTTCATTGCTCCAATAATGTTCAGATGATTGTTTAAAATATATTTGAGGATAAAACATTTCAAATGTATGAGAACAATGACGGATAGAATCAAAACCAAGTACAAGAAAGTGACCTCCGGCTCCTAATTCAATCTCAAGATATTGATGCCCTGGTCCAACCAAAAACACCTCAACCACATCATAATTCCAAAGTCCTTCTACACGTGTTCCTGTAGGAGCTTGAGGAATATTCTGATTACCTAGGATGAGGGATCGAGTTTTAATCAAAAGTCCTTGTTTGTTTTGAACCAACGAAACATCTGCCCAAAGTCGTTCATCTACACATAAAGAACCATCCCAAAGATGTTCTATCTTCAAACAAACTTCTTTTGATGAATGAGATACGGAAAACATAAAAAGATAAAGTGTTTATTTACAATACTCTTGTTATAAGAATAAACAAAAACTGAGAGAAGTCTCTCAGTTTTTGTTTATTCTTTATAGAGAATGATTTTCTATTGTTTGATTGGCATCACGATGTAACGATAACTTTGTGTTTTCCCTTCTGGAGTCAAAAGACAAGGATTAGACGGGTCAATCATCTCAAAAACAACTTGATCATTATTGATAGCTTGGAGTCCATCTAATAAATAGCGGTAATTTACTGTGACATGATTAGCTATTCCTGAAATTTCCGCTCCACACTGTGTGGTATTTTGACCACGTGTAGCATCAACAGCACTCACAGAAATTTGTTTTTGTTCAACATCAAACCCTAATGTGACATCAAAAATTCCTACACGAGAAAAAAGACTGGCTGTTTTCACGGCTTTTATAAAATCATCTCTATCAATCAAAGCTTTTGTCTGAAATTGAACAGGGATAATTTGTTTATAATCGGGATATTGTTCCTCAATAGTGCGAGAAATAAGTTCTACTGATCCATAGGTAAAAACTACTTGCGAATGAGAAAGAGTCAGTGTGACAGCTGAAGGTAATTCCACATCATCTTTAAAAACAGACAAAATACGATTTACTTCTATAAGAGTTTTAGATGGAACCACTAAAGAGAAGTTCTCTATTACTTCAGAAATAAGAGGGATTGTTACTTCTGCTAAACGATAGGAATCTGTAGAAGCAAGAGTAAGTCTTCCTTCACCTTCAAAATTAAAAAATTGAAAGGAGACCCCTGTAAGTTCTGGACGTGACTCATTCGTCGCAACAGCAAACAACACTTGAGAGAGAGCCTTTTTGAAGCTCTCAACAGGTATCTGGAAAGAGGTTCCTCCTTCCACATGAGGAACAAGTGGAAACTCGGAAGAACTTAATCCGTTGATTTTTGTTTTATGTGTTCCACATTCAATATGAACCCTTTGATCATCTGCTTGAATACGTATGGTTTCATTTGGCAATAGAGAAACGTAATCAAAGAAAAGTTTTGATGGAATCGTATATTCTCCTGGTTCTTCTACTTTTCCTCTCACAAAGCAATTTACAGCCATCTCAAGATTTGTTGCTATAAATCGAATTGATCCTCCTTCTGCTTTTACAAGAACATTCTGGAGAATAGGAAGATTTACATTCTTTGTCATAAGATGACTTGTAATGCTTAATCCTTGATGGAGGTTATCTCTTGTACAGGAGAGTTTCATATCAACCTGAGTTCTTTATTAATAAATTAATAGATAATAAATAAAGAAGTAATAGTAAGGGGTGTGGACAGCAGGGATAAGTTCTTTTTTTCTCTAGAATCAGTTTAAAAAAGGAGTGTGGATTTGTGTACTGATGGAGGGAGATCATGTGAAGAGAAACCGGATAAATTTTGGTTCTGATTTTTTTTTAGAATCCATCCAGATTTTTTCCCTGTTTATGAACACTCTTATACAGAGAGTTATCCTCTTAAACTTCATTAGGATAATCTGTGGAAGATACTGTGAATTTAAAGTGCATATAATTTTTGTTTGATCAGTTCAATGTCGTGTTGAAGTTTTTCATCCTCCAAAAGACAGGTCATAATCTTGTCATAGGCATGCATCGCTGTTGTGTGGTCTCTTCCACCTAATTCCATTCCAATAGAAGGATAACTTGCTTTCATTTCTTCTCGCATGATGTACATGACAATTTGACGTGGGAAAGCCAGTCTTTTTTGACGACTTTTTCCTAATAAATCATCCATGTGTATATCAAAGTAATTAGCCACAGTTATAATAAGTTGTTTTGGCGTTATATTTTTTTTGGTTGATGTTGGTTGAAAACTAGAAAGAATAGGTTTAACCGATTCAAGGGTTGGACGAGTATTTTTAAATTGGTGGAAAGCAATCACTTTATTAAGAGCTCCTTCGAGTTCACGAACATTTGTTTGAACGACCGTGGCAATATGATGCAAGATGTCTCGTTCAAGAGAATATTGTTTTTCAAGACATTTTGTATCCAAAATAGCACAACGAGTTTCAAAGTCTGGTGAACCAACATCTGCTAACATTCCACATTCAAAGCGTGAAACAAGACGATCTTCAAGGGCTGGAATGGTTTTTGGTGGACGGTCAGAAGAAATAACGATTTGTTTATTATTTTGATAAAGTTGATTGAATGTGTGAAAAAATTCTTCCTGGGTTCCTTCTTTTCCTGTAATAAATTGAATATCATCAACGAGTAAAACATCAACGGTTCGGTATCTATTTTTAAATTCTACAATTCTATTTGAACGCAATGCTCCAATAAAGTCGTTGGTAAACCGTTCGCAGGTTACGTAAAGAATTTTCGTATTTGCATTTTTTCTGATCAATTCATTTCCAATTGCTTGAAGGATATGCGTTTTTCCAAGTCCAACCCCACCGTAGATAAATAAAGGATTATAAATACCTCCTGGTTGAGCACACACCGCTTGCGCGGCTGCATGAGCAAGTTCATTTTGTTTTCCTACAATGAATGTTTCAAAACAATATTTTCCATTTAAAGAAAATTCACCTGTACGAATTTCTTTAACCTCGTGTGTCTGTTGAGGTTGGTAATAAGAGGCTTGTTGATTAGAAGGAGAAGGTGAGGGTTCTGGATTAGTTCCTTTTTCAAATAAAGGCATTCCTTGAGGATTTGTTGGGCGTGATTGAACCCGATAGGACAGTTGTTTAATGGAATTTTTCGTTAATTCTTGAAGAGAGCGAAGAATTTCTTTAGTATATTTTTTTTCTAACCAAGCTTTCGTAAACATGTTTGGAACCCCAATAGTAATCGCATGTTCTTCTAAATCAGAAATAAAAGTGTTTTTGAACCATGTTGTAAAGTTTGCCTTACTTAAAGAGAGTTCGAGTTCTCCAAGAACCGCTTGCCAAAGTTCATTAGTATTCATAGCATCGAGTATGAAAATGAGATAGTTTCCTTCTCAAAAGTTACACGTGGTCTGTAGTTTAGACTAATTATCCACATGTGGGCAATAGGCCTCAAATCTCTATGAGTTATTGATCAATTGTGGATAGTATGTTAGCATTTTTTTGCTTTAAGAAATGTGATCGTTCTAATGGTTCAGATAGTAATATTCTGTTTTATGTCAAAACGTACGTTTCAACCAAAAAAGAAACAACGAATTAAGGTTCATGGATTTAGAGCTCGTATGAAGAGTTCTACTGGTCAAGACGTACTCAAACGTCGTCGTGCAAAGGGTCGAAAACGTTTGACTGTTTCTTCTTAAATTTATGCTTTCTCCTGAGTATCGACTCAGACACGAAAAAGATATCAAAGCGCTCTTTGCCCGTGGCAAGAGCGTCTTTGGTATATGGTTAGGGATGAAATTTCAGCCAAATAAACTACCTGTCTCGCGTTTTGCTGTGGTGGTTGGGACAAAAGTGTCAAAAAAGGCTGTGGTGCGTAACCGTTTAAAACGACAAATTCGCGCGGTGATTCAAGTAAATCTCCTCCAAATAAATCCAGGTTATGATATTCTCTTTTTTTTAAAAAAAGAGGCTGTTGGAAAGGATTTTGAAGAAATTTCAAAACAAGTCGTACAGAGTTTAAAAAAAGCCCGGCTTCTTTCTGTATGAGAAGTTTTTTTTTATTCATGATTCGTTTTTATCAAAGAACTTTTTCTTTTGATCATGGACCTTTAAAAATTTTTTTCCCTGATGGCTACTGTCGTTTTTATCCATCCTGTTCTGAATATGGATATCTTTGCGTTAAGCGTTATGGAGTTGTTAAAGGAAGTTTTCTCACATTACGAAGGATTTTCAGATGCAATCCTTTTTCTTTTGGTGGAATAGATGAACCTCCGATCAAGAAAATACCGACTAAATCTCTTTAGTCGGTATTTTAAATTGTTTTATTCTCGTTGTACCTCCGTGAATGAGTTCAATTGTTGATTTAGCGATGTGCAATTCCTGTGCAAGACATTCTATCACCGCTTTATTTGCTTTTCCTTTTTCTGGGGGCACAGTGACAGATATTTTTAAAGTGTCTTCATCAATCCACTCTAAAAGTTCTTTATGAGCGTTGGGTTTTACATAAACCGTTAAAATCATACGTTTTTTTGAGTTTCCAGACGAAATGTTTTCAGCAGCTCTATTTCTTTTTTACGTTGTCCATCTATAGGGGTTTCCAAAATAAGATCTAAATGCTGAATTTTTGGATGGTGGATAAACTGTTTAAAAGTTTCTAGTCCCATAAAGCCTTCTCCTAAATGTTCATGTCGGTCTTTATGGGTTCCAAGATCTACTTTTGAATCATTACAATGGCTTGCGATGAGGTGTTGGAGTCCTATTTGTTGATCAAATTGTATTAAGACGTTATCTAATCCTTTTTGGGTTCGAATATCGTAACCACTGGCAAAGGCGTGTTGGGTATCAAAACAGATTCCGATTTGTTTTCCTTGTTTGGCTTCATGGAGAAATCGAGCAAGTTCTTCAAACGTGTCTCCCATCACCATACCCGCCCCTGCGGAGATTTCGATCAAGAGTTGGCATGACCCTTCGTATCCATCCAAAAGAGTGTTGAGTCCCGCAATCACCAGCAGTTCCCCTTCTTCTTGCCCAACGTCTTTGGCAGAACCTGGATGAAACATCATTCCTTTACATCCAAGCAGTGACCCTCTTTCCAGTTCTTCACGCAAAATAGCTATAGACCCATGACGAATACGTTCATTACTTGAAGCGAGATTGATAAAATAAGGAGCATGGATATAAGCGTGTTTGATAGAGTATTTTTCCATTTCCTCTTTAAATTGATGAGTAACCTCCTCTGTAATAGGTTTTGGTTTTCCACCTTGTGGAGGACGTGAAAACATTTGTAACACTTCGCACCCAATTTCCGCGGCATTTTTTGGAGCATTCCAAAGACCGCCTGCAGAGCTTACATGAGCGCCAAAGAGCATAAGAAAAACGTTTAATCGAAATGGATAATGAGTTTACTTTAACCTTCGTTTTTGTTTTTGACTAGAATTGATATTTACATAAAACAGGCTTTTTGAAGCCTGTTTTATTTTACTTGATTATGATTCCTCTTAAATATTCAATGACTTTTCGATTACGAAGGATTTGTTCCATGTAATCTCGATATTGTGGGGAGTAGACTTGTTCTTTGGTTTTGGCTTCTTCGTATTGGTCAGCAATACGGTCTAATTCCTCGTCGAGTTCTTTTTCATCAACTTCAATTTTTTCTTGTTTGGCAATTTCACGCATGACAATGGCTACTTTTACGCGCATGAGTGCCTGAGGGGTGAAATCAAGTTTCATTTGTGCCAGTGTTTTTCCTAGATTTTTGATATAGGTATCAAATTCCAGACCTTGAGCCTCCACACCACGCTGGAGTTCGAGGATCATTTTATTGATCTCTTCATTTATAAGAAGATCGGGAATATCTTCAAATTGAGATTTATTCGCGACCAGTTCAAGCATTTCTTTTTCTTCTTTTGATTTGGATTCCTGTTCTTTCTCTGTTAAAAGATTTTTTCCAATAATCTCACGCAGAGTTGTCATGTCTTTTGTGCCCATCATTGCCGCAAAAGCATCATCCAACTCAGGAGGTTGAAGGTGATAAAGCTCTTTAAGTGTGATATCAAACATAACGTCTTTTCCTGCAAGAAATTCTTGTGCATGTTCTTTTGGAAAAGTGATTGTAAAGGATTTCTCTTCTCCTTCTTTCATTCCTTCTAATTTTTCTTTAAATCCCGGAATATAATATTCCTCATTTAAATAAACACTATGATTGGGTGATTGACCGCCTTCTAAAGGGACGTTATCCAGCTTCATGTTCATGGCAATGACAACTTTGTCTTTTAGACTTGTTGTTTTTTCCGCTGTTGCGCGTACCTCGGTGGTTCTCATACGCTGGAGATCTCTCAGGGCCAAATCAATTTCTTTTTCTTCTACCTTGGTTGTTTGAGCTTTGACACTCAGTTTTTTTACATCAGCAAGACTTTTTGTTTTTGGCATGAGAGTCACTTCAGCGGTGAAGACTACATCATTACCTGGAGCAAGTTTGAGAACATCCACCTTAGGAGAGCCGACCGTGTCGATGTTTTCAGCAAGAATGGTTTCTACAAACGATTTTCGGACCAGGCTCTCAAGAGCCTCTTCCATGATTTTCATTTCCCCAACGCGCTGTTTTACCACGGTATAATCTGCGTGTCCTGGACGAAATCCCGGAATAGAGGTTTGTTGGGAGATTCGTTCTGCTGCTTTCTCAAAATAAGGTTGAGCTTCTTCTTGAGTGATCGTAAACGTAAGCTTAATGACATTTTTTTCTAACAATTCTTTTTCAACGTTTGGCATAACAGGTAATGATGTATTTTTGAGACCTTTATAAAACTCGCGATCTTGCCTTTCACGAGCGCCCGCTGACACCGTTCTCCCTACGGTGAGTAGGGTTCTCGGGGCGAAGCCACCCGTTCAAGGCAATCTCATCGAGTTTTATAAAGGTCTCTTTTGCAAAAATAGGTGAAAGATAACGGGGGGAGAATAACGATTTTAGATTAAAATGTCAACGAATCTTACAGAAAGAATAGAAAAACCGCACACGTATTCGTATGCGGTCGTATGAGTCTATTTTTTTTGCGAGTTAGCGATTGCCAGGCCAATATGTTCATCGAGCATCACAGCCAGACGGTTGTGGTTGATCGAGCCATCTTTAACTCCTTGTTGTTCCCATTTGAACCCCTTAGCAAACTCCATGGCTCGCTTGAAGGACTCCAGAGACAGATCTCCGTTTAGGAGACTATGTAGGTTCCCGCTGTGAGCAATCAATGTGATGAGGGTTAGATACCCCACATGCTTGCCCAAAGTTTTCTCTTCGCGTCCCCACTGAGAGGCCCACTGTTGCGAGGCTGCGATGAAAATATTCAAAAGAGCCTGTTTTTGTTGGTTACTCGTATACGGGATCAATCGAGAGCTTCGACCCACTGCATATTTGAGCTGTCCCATCATGGAGGAGACACTGATCATCCCTTTAGGAACTTTCGGATTCTGCTCAAAGTAAATCCTTCCTTTAAGAGGAGATCCGCCTTCGCTATTAAGAGATTTAGCCGCACGGTAGGCCGTGCACGTGGCCTCGTTTGGAAAGGTGTTGGTTGCATCTTGCTGTTGCAAGATAAGACGCGGTGCGACCCTTTGTCTTTTCTCGCCCTGTATAAAGAGCTCGATTCGTTCCTCCAGACTCATGTCTTTTCCGGCAATAACCGTAAAGCTCCACCGCTGACGATTGTCGCCAGAGAGCATCTCCAGTGCCGCAAACCGATGTTGCCCATCATCGATTACCAAATAACAGGCATCCAGACGGTTGTCAGGATCTGTTTCAACTTCGCCAGAGAGAACCCCGCTCTTTGGATCGAACCTCCATTCATGTCCGTCTCCTGCATAGAGACATCCTTGAATAGGATCGCGCATGAAGGTATTGGGTTTTCCTGCCTTCATATGTGCAAGGATTTCTTTTGCACGATTCACAATGAGTTGTCGATTGACCCCGAGGGGATGTTCTTCAAAACGAAGTGCGATGCCAATTTCCACCAGTACCTGAGCTGGTACGACGAAGACGAGAAGAACTTGTTCGCCTTGTTTCATCACTGAAACACCAGGAATTTCGATCGTCCTGATCATTGTAAAAACCTCCTTGTCCTTTGAATCCTCAACTTACGGACTTTAAAACCTAACAAACAGACTTGTTTATGTCAACCGCCTTCTATTTAAAAACAGCCCGTTTGTGGCTGTTAGCAAGATACTTTTTTGAGGTAGGCTTCCAGGGCATCGGCCGTGGCATATTCTCGTCTGAGATGTTCAAGGAAATGTTCGAAGGTTTCTTTAGTCTTCCTGTGCTGGTAGAGCAGAGTCATTTGAGGCATATAGAGAGCTAGGATAGCATCGCACAGAGGCTGTTGAGGGGGCTTCTTTTCTAGCTCTTTGAGCAGTTTACGATCTAGTTTTGTCAGGATGATCGGGAGTTCTTCTAACAGTTCCAGAATTCCTGGCTCTTGTTTTTCTAGAAACGTACAGAAGAGTCCTTTTCTTTCAGATGTATTCCAGCGCTTAAACGATTCCTGGATTTTAGCAATGAGTGTCTGTTCAAGCGTCATGGAGATCCTCCTTGAATTAACTGATTCCCAGACGTTTTTTTAGTTCGTCTTCCGTAATCCATTCCCTCTTTATCCGTTCCAGAAACTCTTCGTAGGCTTCATCCAAACGTTCTGACATAAAGTGGATCGCAAGATGATCCGTGTATTTTGAGAGAACACTGTCTGTCATGGGGATGAGTACAGTCTCCTGCACAGGAAGAATTTCCGGTGTCAGAACTCCCTCCATACTGAGTAACAAAGGCTTTCCTTCGCGTTCCATCAGATGACCTGTCTGTTGGTGGGCGTTGAACCCTATCCATTTTCCTACACGCCCAGGTCCTTTGATGATTCCTGTTTGCGTCTGAATACTGGTTACCCGCACACACGCCCCAGAATGGATTCCATCCAGTGCCACGATTAAAAACAAAAAAGCATTCATGACACGCGGGACATAGACTCTCCCAGCTTCCATATCGAGCATAGGTTTGTAACTTCCCTTCTCGTTTTGTGTTCTGGTGTAGAAATCTGTCCGAAGGATTTTAAGGGCCCTTCCATCAGGGAGTTCTAGATCTTCTCCTTGGAGTGCTCGTGCAAGTTTGTCGACGTTTAGTTGAAAGAACGATTGAGGTAAAGACATAATCTCCTCCCATACTTACAATCATTGTAAGAAAAAACCCTAACAATTTTGAGGAATCTGGTCAATAAAAAAACCGCCAAACGTCTTGCAACGTGGCGGGTCGTAGATGACTTACTCATCGAGAGTGGCTGTACTGCCACCAATGAACAAAACATGGAAGTAACTCTCGCGTAGATTCTCCAGAATCTCGGAGAGATTCTGTACATTTTCGTATCCGTGAGGAATAGGGATCACTCGCGTATCATTCACTGGCTTACCTTGAAAGACATGATTCTCACGTATAAAGCCAATGTAGTAACCTCGCTCAAATGTACACTCTTCCAATCTGCAGGTATTTTGACCACCTGTTGGAATAGCCGTTGCTATGACGGGAGGCTCGAAGCGATAGTGTTTTCCACGAATCAAATCTGCTTGTGTGGCAGTGTTGAGGGCGACCTGTTCTGTTGACATTGCATCTCGCATTGGAAACTGCACGTTGACTCCTCTTTCTGAGTGTTATCTCGCGATGGTTCCTGGCTGAACTATCGCTTTTCGATTTCTTTCTTTAAATACATTCCACAACCCCGTTCCCCAGAGCACACCGAACATTTTATATTCTGGTATGAATGGTTCTCCGCCTCGGGCCCGGGAAACATGTGGAGATGTCAGGCGAGGTTGTGTTGGGTGTCTTCGGTAATCATAGATGATGACGTTCCACCCGGTTTCGATGAGTCCTTCGATAAAACTGATCATACAGTGGCTTCGGGAAAGCCACTCTCCCGTGGCCTCCCAATACTCTTTTTGAGGGTCTATTTTTTCTACTTTTCTGCAGTGGTACATGGTGATCCAACGCTCTCCGGCGTAGGTTCCCCCACGGACGATAGTCATCTCTTTACTGTTCATTTTCTTCCTCTCTCGTCGTTAATATCGCAAACCCTGTGCAGGGTGTGTCGATCATTTGGAACTATCTACAACTTCGACGAATCAAAACTTCTTTATTCGTTATTTAGAATAAGAGGAGTTTTTGATTAAGAGGAATAAGATTCTATTCCCTATCTATTTATTCCTTCACTTAAGAATAAGTAGACCGAAGAAAATATCAGAAAACAGCCTTTTTGTCAACGGTCTTGTCGTCAACCAGCAAAGATGTCACATGAATCATGTCAGCAAACATGTCACATTCAGGCGACAGCAATGATTAAGGTTTGTTAA